>NZ_AWXA01000004.1:0-116697 GCF_000478965.1 Megasphaera vaginalis (ex Srinivasan et al. 2021) | reverse complement strand
ACTAAAAAAATAAGGAGATTCCACCATGTACACACTTGGCATTGATATCGGTTCTTCCTCTTCAAAGGCCGTCTTGCTCAAAGACGGCAAGACGATCATCAGTGAAAAAGTAGTTGAAACCGGTACCGGTTCTGCCGGCCCGGAAAAGGTGCTGAAAGCGCTATTCGCCGAATCGAATCTGACCTTGGAGGATATGAACGGCGTCATTGCTACCGGCTACGGCCGCTTCAACGTCGCAGAAGCCGACGGCGAAGTCAGCGAAATCACCTGTCATGCCAAAGGCGCCTTGTTTGAAAGTCCGAAAACCACGACGATCCTGGATATCGGCGGCCAGGATGTAAAGGCGATCAAACTGAACGGGCAAGGACTGGTCATGCAATTTGCCATGAATGACAAATGCGCCGCCGGTACGGGCCGCTTCCTGGACGTCATGTCGCGAGTTCTCGAAATCCCCATGGCCGACATGGGCGCCTGGTACTTCAAATCTAAAACACCGGCAAGGGTCAGCAGCACCTGTACCGTTTTTGCCGAATCAGAAGTCATTTCCCTGCTGTCCAAAAATATCCCGAAAGAAGATATCGTCGCCGGCGTCCATTTTTCCATTGCCAGTAAGGCCTGTGCCCTTGTCCGTCGCGTCGGCGTCGGTACCGAACTGACCATGACCGGCGGCGGCGCCCGCGATGCCGGACTCGTCGACGCTATCACCAAAGAACTGGGCATACCCGTAAGCGTCGCCCCTCATCCGCAAGTTGTCGGCGCTCTCGGCGCCGCCCTGATGGCCTATGAAAAGCAAGTCCGCGGCTAACACGGCTTTACAGTTTACTTACGAAAGGAAGTCAATCACTATGAAAAAACCGTTACGCATGCATCACGTCGGAATCGTTCTTCCGACACTGCAAGATGCGGAAGAATTTATCAATCGCATGGGACTGGAAATCGATTATTCCGGTTACGTCCAAGCCTACCATGCCGATCTCATTTTCACGACAAAGGGAGAAAACAGCAGTCCCATTGAATTCATCATTCCTCACGAAGGCGTTCTCTGTGAATTCAACCACGGTAAAGGCGGCATTGCCCATCTGGCCTTTGAAGTGGAAGACGTCGAAGAAACGCGGCGCGAATACGAAGCGCAAGGCTATAAAATGTTGGAAAAAGCCGCAGTCCAAGGGACGGACGATATTATCGTCAATTTTATGCGCCCCAGCTACAACAACGGAATTCTCGTAGAATTCGTCCAGACCGTTGCCCCCATCAATCGTGAAACGGCAAACCCGTTCCAATCATTGCATCATTAAAGGAGAGATTGTCATGAGTGAAGATACCGCTGTAAATTTGAAAACCATGAGCGCCAAAGACGCCCTCGGCTACTTTCTGCCTAAGTTGGATGAAGACGCGCGCAACGCGAAGAAAGAAGGGCGTCTCGTTTGCTGGTCCGCCTCCGTTGCCCCGCCGGAATTCTGCGTAGCCATGGATATCGCCATGGTTTATCCCGAAACGCACGCCGCCGGCATCGGCGCCCGTCACGGCGCCCCTGATATGCTGGAAGTCGCCGAAAACAAAGGCTACAATCAGGATATCTGTTCCTATTGCCGCGTTAATATGGGCTATATGGAATTGCTGAAACAGCAGGCCATGACCGGCAAAACGCCGGAAAAACTGAAGAACTCCCCGGCTTCCGCCGTGCCCTTGCCGGACCTCATCATTACATGCAATAACATTTGCAACACCTTGTTGAAGTGGTATGAAAATCTGGCCAAAGAACTACATATCACCCTGATCACCATCGATGTCCCTTTCAACCATGAATACCCTGTCACACAGCACGCCAAAGACTACATCGTCGGGGAATTCAAACATGCTATCACCCAGTTGGAAGCGATCTGCGGCCGTCCTTTTGACTACGACAAATTCTTTGAAGTACAAAAGCAGACGCAGCGATCCATCGCCGCCTGGAATAAAATCGCGTCTTTCTTACAATACAAACCGTCTCCGTTAAACGGTTTTGACCTCTTCAACTTCATGGGACTCGCCGTCGCCGCCCGTTCTCTCGACTATGCGGAAATTACGTTCACAAAATTAGTCAAGGAACTGGAAGAAAAAGTCTCCCAACAGAAATGGGCTTTCGGCGATAACGAAAAAAGCCGTATAACCTGGGAAGGCATCGCTGTCTGGATCGCCTTGGGACATACGTTCAAAGAGTTAAAGGGCAAGGGATCGCTGATGACCGGTTCCGCCTATCCCGGCATGTGGGATGTTTCTTACGAACCGGGCAATCTCGAATCGATGGCCGAAGCCTATACGCGCACCTATATCAATTGTTGTCTCGAACGGCGCGGCGAAGTGCTGGAACAAGTCGTCCGTGACGGTAAATGCGACGGACTCATCATACATCAGAACCGGAGCTGCAAAAACATGAGCCTCCTGAACAACGAAGGCGGTCAACGCGTGCAGAAAAATCTCGGCGTTCCCTATGTCATTTTTGACGGTGACCAGACCGATCCGCGCAATTTCAACGAAGCGCAGTTTGATACGCGCGTCGAAGCCTTAGCCGAAATGATGGCCGATCAAAAAGCACAAGGAGGAAATCACTAATGAACCACATTGATGAACTTATCAGCAAATTGGAAACTATATCAAACCACCCGCAAGCTGCCGTCTTGTCCTATAAGCGGAATACCGGCAAAGGGCTCGTCGGCGTCATGCCCTACTATGCCCCCGAAGAAATCGTCTATGCCGCCGGCTATCTCCCTGTCGGCATGTTCGGCGCGCAAAAGCCGGCAATCGCCGCCGCGCGAACCTATCTGCCGCCCTTTGCCTGTTCGCTGATGCAGGCCGATATGGAATTACAACTCAACGGCACCTATGACTGCCTCGACGCCGTTCTCTTCTCCGTGCCTTGCGACACGCTCCGCTGCATGAGTCAAAAATGGCACGGCAAAGCGCCGGTCATCGTCTTTACACAGCCCCAGAACCGTAAGATCCGCGCCGCCGTCGACTTTTTGAAAGCCGAATACGCCCATGTCCGCCGCGAACTGGAACGGATTCTGCAAGTCAAGATCAGCGACCTGGCCTTGCAAAAGGCCATTCATATTTATAACGAAAACCGCCGCACAATGCGTGAATTCTGCGACATTGCCGCGCAGTACCCGCAAATTTTCACACCGACCAAACGCCATGCCGTTATCAAAGCCCGCTGGTTTATGGATAAAGCCGAACATACAGCGCTCCTGCGCCAACTCATCGATGCCGTAAAAAAAGAACCGGTACAGCCCTGGAAAGGAAAAAAGGTTATTCTTTCCGGCATCATGGCCGAACCGAATGAATTTCTCGATATCTTCAGCGAATTCAACATCGCCGTCGTCGCCGACGATCTGGCACAGGAATCCAGGCAATATCGCAACGACGTTCCTGCCGGCATTGATCCGCTGGAACAGCTGGCACAATGGTGGCAGGATTTCGACGGCTGCCCGCTGGCGATGAATACCGACAAGCCGCGCGGCCAGATGATCATCGACATGGCCAAAAAATGCGACGCAGACGCCGTCGTCATCTGCATGATGCGTTTTTGTGATCCCGAAGAATTCGACTACCCCATTTACAAAACCGAATTTGAAGAAGCGGGCCTTCGTTATACGGTAATCGACGTCGACCTCGAATCTCCGTCACTGGAACAGGTCCGTACCCGCCTTCAAGCCTTCTCGGAAATACTTTGACCGATGCGGCGTAAACCGGACATACCGGTGTATCTAAATTGACGCACATACGTAAGGAGGAGTGTATTATGGATTTTGCTGTAAGAGAACTGGATCAGGATATCGTAAAATTAGCCGCCGACTTTGCGGAAAAGCGCCTGGCGCCGACAGTCAAAGAACGGGACGAAAAAGAGGTTTTCGACCGCAAGCTGATCGACGAAATGGGCGAACTCGGCCTGCTCGGCATTCCTTATGAAGAGGAATACGGCGGCGTCGGCGCAGACTTTCTCAGCATGGCGATGGCATGCGAAGAAATTTCCAAGACAGATCCGTCTATCGGCCTGAGTTTCGAAGTACACACAACGCTTTGCTCCTGGCCGATTTGGAAATTCGGGACGGAAGAACAGAAACAGAAATTTTTAAAACCCTTGGCAAGCGGTGAAAAACTGGGCGCCTTCGGCCTGACCGAACCGAATGCCGGTACCGATGCGCTGAACGGCTCTACGACAGCCGTCAAAGACGGTGATTCTTATATTTTGAACGGTTCCAAGGTTTTCAATACGAATGGCGGCGAAGCGGAAATCACCGTTGTCTTCGCGGCTACGGACAAGACCAAAGGCGCCAAAGGCATGAGCGCTTTTATCGTGGAAAAAGGAACGCCCGGCTTCACGTACGGCAAAAAAGAAGTAAAAATGGGAATTCACGGCTCCGTCCAACGCGAGTTAATCTTCCAAGATGTCAAAATTCCGGCAGCCCATCTCCTCGGCAAAGAAGGGGAAGGATTCAAAATCGCCATGATGACCCTTGACGGCGGCCGCGTCGGCGTCGGCGCACAGGCGCTCGGCATTGCCGAAGGCGCCTTTCACCACGCGCTCACCTATGCCACCGAACGGGTGCAGTTCGGCAAACCGATTGCGAAATTTCAAGCAGTCAGCTTTCTCCTGGCCGATATGAAAGCTAAGATTGAAGCCGCCCGTTATCTCGTTTACAAAGCGGCCTACAGTATGAATCAGGGAGGCTCGTACAGCATGGATGCCGCTATCGCCAAAAAGGTGGCCTCCGACGTGGCCATGCAGGTAACAACCGACGCCGTACAGATTTTCGGCGGCTACGGATTCACTCGGGAATATCCGGTTGAACGCTACATGCGCGACGCCAAGATCACACAGATTTACGAAGGCACGACGCAAGTACAGCAAATGGTTATCTCCGGCGCACTGCTTCGATAAGCGCGTCGGCAACAAAAGACCTATGGACACGACAGAACCCGTGCCATAGGTCTTTTGTTACCGGCAACTAGCCGGATTTTTCTATTTTTCTTTACCTTTCGAGCAACACGGGCCACGTAAACTTGCCGCGTCAGACGCCGCTCCGACGGCATCGCGCCCCCTGAAGTTGAACGAAACGGCCACAGCCTGCACGGCAGTAAAACGGATGCGCACCTGCTGCCGCCATTTTCGAAAAACCGATTTTCCGCTACTCGATCAGGCTGATATCGTATGCCCCTAAAGACGCTTTCAAAACGTCATCGGCCACCTCATGATTCCGGTCCATATACACTTCAACGAAATGCTTATCACGCCGTACCGCCACGTCGAAAACACCGGAAACGGCCATGACGGCAGTACGCAAATCAGCAACAGCCGCATTCGACATGTAATCAAAAAACTGCAGCTTCATGACCTTGTAATCGAGGCGCTCTATCTTGAAAATAACAGGCCGTGTCCCGTCAGAACAACAGGCGATCATGATATGTTCGTCCTTCATCCAGCCGCGCATGACAGCGCCGCCCTGCAGGCCCGTATAAATGTACCGTGAAATGGCATCCCATGCCTCCGAACAATGCGGTTTTACCGGACCGCCGGCAACGGTATTCTCGTCGGCAATACTCTGTTGTAACGAACGAATCCCCATACGCCAGAAATCATCCTGCGTCCCGTACCGCTCAAAGAGGAACACATCGCCCACATTATAACAAGGACAGACACCGGCATCGGGATCGGCGCAATAGGCCTCCTGCAAATTAGGGTATAACTTCTTGTCAATGACCGTAACCTTTACCTTGTACTGCATCAGACCGCCCCCTTGTACGGAAACTCCCTTATTGCATTCAATACGGTGCATTGGCCGCTTTTATCATAAGCTGCCGGACACGCTGTTTGCTACCTCTATTATCCTATTAAACCCGAAACAGTTCAAGTGCCTTGGAAGCGCATGGCCGTCATATAGCTGCACGCCTGAAGCGATCAGACCGCTTCGCCGCCCGCTTAAATGATCATCGCTTCCCAACAGCCACGCCGCCAACCGCTCGGTAAGGCAGATGGCGGAAAGGAAAAACAGGACCCGGCAGCCGCTGCCGACGCCAGGCCCTGTAAACCTGTTTCGCCCATCGCCCCGATACCGTTTACGCTCCTTGATAAATCAATTCAATTAATTTCATCGTCATATCGTATGATTTCTTCAGACTTTGAACGGGCAGGAATTCGTATTTGGAATGGAAGTTCAACGCACCGGTAAAGTAATTCGGCGTCAAAATCCCCTTGGTAGAAATGAAGGAGCCGTCCGTACCGCCTCGCATGGCAATTGTCTTAGGCGTAATATGCAATTCCTTCATTGCCGCATAAATGTAGTCTATCGCCTTATGGTTTTCATCAGTAACGGCATCGGCAATATTCCCATACGTATCGCTTATTACGCATTCCACGGTTGCACGCGGTTCTCGTGATCGCAACGTTTCTACATGCCGTAAAATCCGCTCCTTCTTTTCTTCGTATTTGTCCTTATGATGATCTCTGATATTCAGATGAACTACCGCTTTGGATTGATTGGACTCTATCTGTTGACACCATATATACCCTTCTTTCCCTTCCGTGCACTCCGGCGTCTCCCTTCTGTCAAACATATTGACAAAATCACACGCCAATAATGTCGGGTTGACCAATACGCCTTTTGCACTCATCGGATGAGCCGAAACGCCGTAAATCGTCACTTCCGCCGAACCGGCATTAAACGTTTCATATACCACTTCTCCCACTTCGCAGGAGTCTATCGTATACGCGAAATCGACAGGGAATTTTTCATAGTCCATATTCTTGGAGCCGAAAAGTCCGCACTCTTCATCGGGGACAAATGCAACATATATATCGCCATGATATATCGTCCGATCGGCGGACAACGTTTCCAAAGCCGTCATAATATTGGCGATGGCCGCTTTATTATCTGCGCCGAGAACGCTCGTCCCATCGGAAGTAATGATATCCTGACCGACGTACGGCAGCAGTTCCGGATGTTCTTCCACCTTCATGACGATGTGGGCGTCCTGATTCAGGACAATGTCCTTTCCATCGTATGTTTCCGTTAGCTTAGGCCGTACCAGCGGGGAAAGATCGACATCTACCGTATCTACGTGCGCACAAAACCCGACAGCCGGAATGACGGCCGCGCTGCCGTCCGGCACATTGGCCGGCAATTTCCCAGTCAAAACGCCATACGGGCTGATTTCCAAATCAACAACACCCAACGACGCGCATTCATCGCGCAAGGTCTTCACCATATCCCATTGCGACGCCGTGCTGGGCACTTTGCTCCCACCATTGAACTTACTTTGAGAGGGAATTTGCACATATTTCCAAAAACGATTCCGTAACCTGTTTTCTATCGAATTCATCTGTTTCTCTCCTATCCAATCCTTAGAACATGCTGCGCGGATAACTATAATCGGCTTGGAATCCGAGAGGAATGCCTAAGCCCCAGAACAAATACAACATGATGGTTAAGACGATCAACAGCGCGACCGTATAGGGCAGCATCAGACTGCTCAACGTCCCGACGCCGGTGTTCTTGCAAAATTTCTGGCAATAAATAATGATCAGCGGATAAAAGGCAAACATCGGCGTGCAAACGTTGACAGCCGAATCACTGACACGAAACGCGCATTGCGTCAATTCGGGCGCAATACCGACAGACATCAGCATAGGCACGAAGATGGGCGCCAAAATAGCCCACTTTGCCGAAGCCGAGGTAATAATCAAGTTCAGGAACGCAACAAATACAATGACGCCAAAAACCGTAACTTGCGGCGGCAAGGCCAAGGATTTCAAAAACTCCGCTCCCGATACGGCCAACAAGGCTCCCAAGTTAGAAGCGCCGAAGGCATACATGAATTGAGCCGCAAAAAAATAAAAGACGATAAGCTGAATCAAGGTCTTGGTTATTTCTTCCATGGAGTGCGTAAAATCCTGGGAGCTTCTGAACTTACCGCTAATCACGCCATACACGATACCGGTAACGGCAAAAAGCAAGAATATGATCGCAACGATAGACTGCATAACAGGCGCTTTAAAACTGGCTATATTGCCGGCAGGATCCCGCAGAATGGAATTCTCCGGCAGCAAAGCGACTGCCAGACCCACCAACATAGCGATCAGAACGAAGCTGGCCACATAAAAAGCTTTATTTTCTCTTGGCGTGATTACCGTCAATTCTTCGCTCGAAAGATCCATATCTTCATTAAGCGGACACGCTTTCCGGCACCAAGGTTCCGTTATCTTTTCCGTAACCCACCAACAGGAAAGGATGACGGCAAACGTAGATCCGAAAGCAAAAAAGTAATTGCATAACACATTAACTTCATAAGCCGGATCAATAATCTGAGCCGCCAATTGAGTAAATCCCTGTATAACGGGATCAATAGCCGAAGGCGTATAGTTTGCCGCAAACGCGCCGGCAATACCGGCAAAGGACGCCGCCACACCTGCCAGCGGGTGTTTTCCGGACGCGTAAAACAAATATGCCGCAATAGGGATAATAATCATGTACCCGCTATCCGGCGCGATATGACTCAACATGCCTACGACGATGACAATGGGCGTCAGCAAAAATTTAGGCGTAACAGATAAAATCTTTTTGAGTCCCGTATTAATGAACCCGGATCCGTCGGCAATGCCGATCCCTAAGGTCGCGACAATGACCATGCCCAGCGGCGGGAAAGACACGTAGTTTTGAACCATTTTCGTCATTAACGTGACCAAGGCGGTTCCGCTTAACATATTATTAATTTCAATAACTTTACCGTTCGCCGGATTTACATAGGAAAACGTGACCTGCGATAACGCTGCCGAAATAATACACGTAATAAAAAAGGCGGCAATAAACAGCATCGTTATATCGGGAATTTTATTTCCTATCCGCTCGATCCAACCTAAAAAACCACCAACTTCCGCCGTCTTCACACTTGTCGAATTACTGTCCGTCATTCTTCATCATCCTTTCATGGAAACAGAGTGTCTTTCATGTACTGCTAAATATAATAAATGCCCATTTTTGCACAGGCCTTTTATATTGCCCTTGCATTTGTGAAAACAAGGTCCCGGCACACGCGTATCGTCCCTCCATCTTCGTAAAGCCGCCTGCTCACCGCAAAGGCTTAGCCAACCAGAAAACCCGCCGACAGCAGGACGCTGCCGCGAAAACGGCGAAATGAAGAGTTTGCCTTTCAACTATAACGCAAACATATGTCCATTGTCAACGGATTTTGCAGCTGGGACGTGCGTTTTTGAAAAGACGGTCTTATCCTGAGGATATAAAACGCATCACGATTGCCTCTTAAGACGAAAAAAAATACGGACAGCTCTCCTTGAGAACTGTCCGTATTTTTTTCTCCGTCATTTCTTCGGCGGCATGTGAATCGTTCTGTTCAATACATCCAACGCGGCTTCCCGCACTGCTTCCGTCACCGTCGGATGTGAATGAATGGTGGAAATCAATTCGTCTACCGTCGCTTCCAGACGAATCGCCAGCGCACCTTCGCTGATCAGATCCGTTGCCCGCGGACCGATGATCTGCATTCCCAGGATCTTCTTGTACTTCGGCGTCGTCAATATCTTGACCAACCCTTCGCCGCCGTTCAGGATCATCGCCTTGCCGTTGCCCATGATCGGGAACGTGCCGACAAGATATTCAATTCCCTGCGCCTTTGCATCCTTTTCCGTCAAACCGACAACGGCCGCTTCCGGCGCAACGTATACACAAGTCGGATTCGTCGTTTCGTTATAGTAAACGCGATGGCCGCAAGCCGTTTCCGCCGCCACCTCTCCCATGGCCGACGCCGTATGCGCGAGCCGCACTTTATCGAAAACACAGTCCCCGATAGCGTACACATTGAAAATGTTCGTTTCCATACTGTCCGTCACGATAATTTGGCCCCGTATATGCTTGATCCCGCAAGCGTCCAGATCAAGATCGGCCGTATTGGCCTTGCGCCCGGTCGCCACCAAAATCTTATCCGCTTGCAGCGTCAGTTCCGTACCGTCGGCGCGTTTACAACAAACGCGATTTCCTTCAATGGACTGTACGGGAGAGGCAACATGAAAGCGAACGCCTATTTTCTCCATATTCTTGACGGCGATATCCGTAATATCCGAATCCAGCATCGGCAAAACCTGTTCCGCCGCTTCGACAACGTCGACTTGCGTTCCGAATGCGGCGTAGGCACAGGCGATCTCCATCCCGATAACGCCGCCGCCGATAACAATCATGGACGACGGCAGCTCTGTCAGTGCCAAGGCGCCGGTCGAATCGAGACAATACGGCGACTCCTTCAACCCCGGGATAGGCGGCACATCATTTATCGACCCCGTTGCGATAATAAACGCGTCGCCCTTCATCCGCTCCGTCGTGCCGTCAACTTTTTTCAGGACCAATTTGCCGGGACCGGTGAAGGCTGCCGCCCCTTCGACGATATCAATGCCATAGCTTGCCAGTAGGGAACGAATACTGTCTCCCATCTTTTTGGCAATATCATTTTTATGGTTCATGACCTGTCCAAAATCGACGGACAGATTATCCGCTTTAATGCCGACGGCAGGTCCTTCCTTGCGCATCGCTTCCAGCAATTCGGCGCTGTGGAGCAGGCATTTCGTCGAAATGCAACCGATATTCACACAGGTCCCGCCAATACGCTCCCGTTCGATCAGGGTAACAGCCGAACCCATTTGCGCCGCGCGGATCGCCGCCACATAACCGCCAGGCCCGCCGCCGATAACAACAATTCGTCTTTTCGTATCACTCATGTCAACACCTCCAATTCCCGCCGTTCCTACGCTAAGAGAAGCCATGGATTTTCCAGCAATTCAGCGATCCGATCCAAGAACTTCGCCGCCATCATACCGTCAATAACGCGGGGATCCGCCGTCAGGGAAAGGTTCATCAACGGCTTGAAAATGATTTCTCCGCCAACGCTTCTGACTGGCGTATCCACAATGGCACAGACCCCGAGAATAGCCAATTCCGGCTGATTGATAATCGGACTGAACGAAGTAATGCCGTACGCGCCTAAATTCGTAATGGTAAAGGTGCCGCCGCTGATATCGTCGACACCGATCTGCTCATTGCGCACGGCGGCAACGAGCCGTGCCGCCTCGTTGGCAAGGTCCGTCAGTGTCCGCTGTTCACAATTCTTAACATTGGGAATAATCAGACCATCATCTTTGGCTACGGCCAATCCCATATTGATGTAACGATGCCGGGTCAGCATATTGTCTTCGAAGCTGGCGTTCACATCGGGAAAATCCTGCAAGGCCTTCGTCACGACATACATCAGTATATGATTGTACTGGATCCGGACGGCGCCCTGCATACTCTCGTTCAACTTGCGACGCATCTCCTTGATTGCCGTCACATCGACGCTGTGATTATATGTAATAACCGGCGAAGTCTGCCATGAGGCCACCATGTTTTCGGCAATCGTCTGCCGCCGCGGCGCAACCTTCGTCTTATCTTCCGTCACCTTTTTCGCCGCTTTTACCGTATCTTCCGTCGCCTTCGCCATGGCCGCCTCCTTGACGTCCGCCTCCATGACACGCCGTCCGTGATAAAGGACATCGACATCGACATGCAGGTCCTTCGCCAACTTGGCTGCCATGGGCGACACTTTGCCGGGAATCGCTTCAATGCCCTGATATTCCACCTGATCCGAGACCACGTCCGACGCCGCCACAGCGCCGTCATTCAACAAAATGCCGCTGCGCTGCAACAGCGCCCCGATATCTTCGCCTTTTTCTCCGATAACGGCAAGCGGCGCCGAGGTTGCTGCCACTTCGCCGTCAGAAACAAGGATTTTCAGCAAATACCCTGCTTCATCATCTCTCGCCTGAATAGTATTGGTCGCTCCCGCCGATTCGACAACGACCAGCTCTTCGCCGGCACGCACCATATCGCCTTCGCCCTTGAGCCATGCGCCGATCTTTCCCTGTGTCACCGTCAGCCCCAACTGGGGCATCACTACGATTTTAGCCATGTCTTGTCCTCCCCTCATCGGTATAAAAACGCCTGTTTATCCTCAGTGCCTGACCGGCAGATAACGGTCCGGCCAATTACGAAACGACGGCAGAAATAAGCAGTCCACAAGAAGGGCGGCTTCGCATCAACCTGTTGTACCGGACTGCCTCAATCAGAACCGGTTAATCATCCCGAATCATTCCATCGGCACAGCGCTGTCTTTTTTTAAGTTTTCCTCGTTTTTTTATTGTAATTAAAATGAAATTTCAAACTTTTTTATCTATACATTGTATTTTACTCCATCTCCTTACGTTTTCATAGTATCTTCTTAACAAAAAAAGATATTGGATTATAACAATACATATGGTACACCGGTTAGTAAAGAAAGAGCTCTTCCTTTATGTTATGCTTTAAACGCTAATAAAAAACAATCACAAAAGAGACTGCCTCATGAACAGCTTAACACAAAACATCCGTTTTCGTCTATCGATTCTTGCTTACGCTGTGACTCGGGCCGCCCGCAAGTGATCCCGTGCCATTTTTTCATTCCCTATTCATACCATTTAGACTGATAACGGAACGAAGTCTACGAAATGATCCACCAAAGCACTGTAATAGCCTGCGTTCTTTTTACCTTAATGTGTGACATTATGTTTAACAAACCTACACTTCTTAATAAAAAATCATAACAGTCAGTAGTACTAGAGAGCTCGGGCCCTATAAGAGCCTACCTCTTGTAGTAGCACTCTAAAGAACGTACTAAATAAACATCTAGCAATCACACGGTTACTACTGGCAGCGCTTCCTCTCAAGGGCCCTTTCTTTGCCTATTTTTACTACCCACAAACGGATTCATATATTCCTTAATAACTCCTTCTTATTTTCCACCGTATCCACGTAATAGCCTCGACACCAAAATCGTTAATTCCTATATTTGTACTTTAAGTCCGCAAGATGGTCAAAAATCAGCAGATAACTTTTACTCTAAATACCTATGAATTAGGATACACTAAGATGTAGTGGAATCGTTATTAAGATATGAATATAATCCATGTAGTCTTTCCCTTCAATTAACTAGCTTGCCTTCGATTGCAAAGTAATCTCAATGTTTTTCCTATATCTTCTTTAATTTGTCCATAGCTGACTTGTATGCAATACTTAGCACAAATATAATGTAATACTTGCATTGCCATTTGCCAGTGATTGACGAACCTTTTATATTTTATCATGGGCGTTTTCTTTTTACTTTAATGAATCCTACTTACCACAAATAAACCGGAAGGTATCATACCTATTCGACGCCAAGAAAAAGGCGACAGCGAGACTTGCCGTCACGCAATCGCCCTCACGGTTCCCATAGAGTACTGACCGTCCTCTTCTTTTTTTACCGGCAACCCCGACGTATCCGTATTGACAAGCGTCTGCTACGCCGATTGTCACGTCTTCAGTACACGGACGGTAGATGGCTGCCTTCCTTGCGGCATCCATGCCAATATCGTGCAGCAGAAGATACCGGCAACGATTACCGTAAGCATTGGCCAAGGCGTATGATTATTAATCAGACCGAGAAAAAACGTTGAAACAATGCCGCTGCCGTATTGCAGCGATCCGATCAGCGCCGCTGCGGTTCCGGCCTTATCGCCGACATGGTCCAACGCCGCCGCCGTTGAACAAGCGGCAATGATCCCGTTCATGGAAAACATCAGGATAATCGCCCCGACAACACCGTAAACGCCTAACAGTGTTGTTTTCACGAAAAAGACCAGTAACACAACAGCCAGCGACGCTATGCCCGTAGAATATTTCAACAAAACATCCAGCGTATACAGGCGTAAGAGGTGGCGATTGAAAAAACTGACGACCATAACGCCGATAACATTTAAGCCGAACAGCAATCCGTAATATACCTCAGATATGCCATAATATGTAATGTACATGAACGGCGTACCTGCTATTACCGCGTAGGCGGCCATGTAGAACATCGCTATGCATAAGGTGTATTTCATAAACGTAAAATCTTTTATCAATATGCCGTATATGTTAAAAACATGGCGCATAGATGTACTTTGCCGCCTGTTTTCGGGCAAGGTTTCAGGAAGGACATGAATCATCAAGCCAATCGCCGCGCCAATACAAGCAACGGCATAAAAAATCATTTGCCATGAGAACGTGACGACAATGATGCCGCCCAGCAAAGGTCCGGCAATCGGCGCAACGGCCATGATCATCGTCACTAACGACAGTTTATCGGCCGCTTCCTTTGCTGTACAGACATCTCTGATCATCGCCCGCGATAACATGGGACCGACACAGGCGCCTGTCGCTTGAAATACACGCCAGCATACAAGCTCGGGCATGGATGTGGACATTGCGCAGCCGACAGTTCCTAAAACAAAAATAACGGAACCTGCGATTAAAGGCTTAATTCTCCCAATCTTATCACTGATAGGCCCCCAAACCAGCTGCGCTATCATAAATCCCAGCAAATATCCTGTAATCGTAAACTCCGAGCCGGCCCCCAGCTCTCCGGCCATCACCGGTAAAGCCGGCAGATAGACATCTGTCGCGAGAGAATTGACTGCCATAAAAGCGCTTAGGACGATTAAAAACATAACTTCCGCTGTTTTAGACGTGAATTTTTCCATATAAATCTAAATCATCATCCTTTCTGAGAACCAAAGGACCTTTCTCCTTTCAGGCGATAAAAATACTCTCTTTATTCATATTTCCGCCAAAGGCGGTCTTAAACAAAGAGAGTATCGCTTACGCCTGAAAAGATTTTCTATCTTAGCGCGCCGTTAAACTCGCGACATGAACCACTCTACCGTTTCCGGATCTGCGTGGCTAAAGAAAAGGCTTTGAGCCCGATCCAAGGCACCAATGGCCGCCATATCGCCGTCAGACAAGGTGAAATCAAAGACGTTGAAATTCTCTTCCATCCTGTCCTTATGAACGGATTTGGGAATAACGACAACATCCCGTTGCAATAAAAACCGAAGCGCCACCTGAGCAACCGTCTTGTGATATCGTTGACCAATGTCCTGTAACGCCGGATTGGTGAAGAAATCATTTCTCCCTTCTGCAAAGGGCCCCCATGATTCGATCTGACATTGATATTTTTTCAAATATCGTCGCGCCACTTTTTGCTGCTGAAAAACATGGGTTTCTATTTGATTGACGGCCGGTTTTATTTGCGCGAAATGCTGCATGTCAATAAATCTGTCCGGCGCGAAATTAGATACGCCGATCGCTCGGACCTGTCCTTTTTTTACGGCTTCTTCCATCGCTCTGTAGGTTCCGTAATAATCGCCAAAGGGCTGGTGAATGAGCAACAAATCGATATACGGACTTTGTAATTTCTCGAGTGACTCCTGAATGGAATTGCTGGCTTTTTCATACCCTGCATTCGTAATCCAAACCTTGGTCGTAATAAAAAACTCTTCCCGAGGTAACCCCGATGCGGCCAACGCCCGTCCCACACCGGATTCGTTCTGATAAGCCTGCGCCGTATCGATACTGCGATAGCCTATACGGATGGCATCTGCTACGGCCCTTTGCGTTTCTTCAGCCGGCGTTTGATATACCCCATACCCTAACTTCGGCATTTTAATTCCGTTATTCAGCGTTACATATTCCATGGTAAATTCCTCCTCTGAAAGCAACCCTTCGTTTCATGCTTGTATTTTACGAAGAGAGTTTCGGCGTCCCCTTATTTACCCGCAGCGTCAATAAGATCGCGCTGAATGAAACCGGCAAAAAAGCGGTCCGCGCGGCACAGATAATTCTGCGCACAGCAGAAACGGCAATCCAAGATGTACAGCGTTTCGATCAGGCGCAAAAGACAATTTATATTTCCGCTTGTGCCCCGATGCCCTTATGGAATATTCTCCCGCGCCTCTCTGCTATTTATCCGCAAAAAATCATCTCTCATCAGATAAGCCAAGTGGAAGATATCCTTTCGGAAATAAAGAACGGTCAAATCAATTTAGCAATTTTGCCTTTTCCGTTAGAAAACGGTAACTACAAGATGGAACCGTTGCTGACAGAAAAACTGTTTATCTCCGTCAGGCCTGGCCATGAATTGGCCAACCGATCAGAAGTCTCCTTTGAAGAAATAAACGGTTATAATTTTTTGCTGCGCAGTGAAATCGGCTTCTGGGACAGTCTCTGCCGGGAATACATGCCTTCTTCAAAGTTTTTAGTTCAAAATAATCAATTTGAATTCGACGAATTGGTTCGCACCTCCTCTTTACCGCGGTTCATTACCAACTGTTCTGCCGATTTCCGGTCCATAAAAAAAGACAGGATTGCAATCCCTATCTCTAACCCTGAAGCAACCGTTACCTTTTATTTACACCATGTGGACCGGGAGACAGCACTCGAAAAAAATCACGGATAATAGCGGCGCGGAATACCGTTTAACGGTGTCTTCCGTATCAACATCTGCGCTAATAAGACGCGCTCTCTCCTCCCGTTACCGATGGTGAGATCAAAATTAAACCGAATCTTCCGCCTGACTAAGATGGTCATATAGATAAACGGTTCATAAATGTAGTAAAATAAACGTAATCCCTTTACTACTGGGAGGCGATATGCAGCAAAACCGCCAACAGCCTGTGCAAGTACGACGATCGTGCGCCGTGACGACCGGAGCAGGCTTATTGCCGCCGCTATCCTTGTCTTGGGCTACGCCCGCATGGGACAATTGGACACGGCAACCAACCGTCGCACGATGTCGCGAATACCAATACGCCGCAACGGTGAGGACATCGGTGATTTCTTTCGTTAAGGAGATCGCTGCCGGCCGGCGGCCGCAGCATGTAACGAAAACACCGAAGCAGCAACGATACGCGCGGCTGTTTCCATTATCTGTTAGAGCAATGTATGGCCATATGGCAAAATTGCAGAAAAGAGGACTTTATGCGCATAAAAACGAAAACCTATTTATTATTGTGCCTCCTTGGCGCGATGACGACCTGCAGCGTTGCAGCAGAGCCGGTAGTGATGATTCCCAATGTATATGGCGACGGAGAAAAAATTGAAGCTTTAGCCATCCAGTATCCCTTCAGCATTGATCATACTTCCGTTGCGGCAGATGCTTTCCAAGTTGCCGATCATCAAGTGGCCGACGTGTATACCAATGTAGAACCGAAAACAGGAAATAAACACGAAGACGGCAAGTATGTCATCGTCGATTTGGTCACTAAAAATACATTATCCCCCTTAGACAAGCAGGGGCCCAAAAAACCGAAAAAGGCAGAAAATGAGAAAGCGGACGCTCCGCTTCATTCCGACCGGACGGCGCCGGTACTCACGGCTTCCGTAGTACAAGTCAAAAATATCAGAGGTACAGACGGTACAATATATCCCGCCAGTACGGAAGTCATGAAAGCAGAAACGGCGACAAGCTCTATTATTGATAAATTTATCATCAAACATTATACGGATAACGAAACAAAAAGCACGATCAGCTATACTGTATTTTTGCCGGAAAACTATACACCGCAGCAAAAATATCCTTTGGTTTTCTTTATCGCCGATGCGAGCGCCAATATTAACAACGACCGTACGCCTCTATTCCAAGGCAACGGCGCCACCATTTGGGCTACAGCGGAAGAACAACGGAAACATCAGGCGATCGTAGTCGCGCCGCAATACTCCGAAGACCTGGTCAACTCTTTGGGAATGATGACTACAGATGAAAATAAATGGACACCAGGATTGACACTGATTACCAATTTACTGAAAAACATCATTTCCACATATCCTGTCGATAAAGATCGTATTTACGGTACAGGTCAATCCCAGGGCGGCATGGCCAACATTGCCATCAGCGACCGATACCCGGATCTATTTGCAGCTCAGTACCTCGTAGCTTGTCAGTGGAATACAGATGAGATGAACGCCTTGCTGCATAAGAATTTATGGATCCTTGTTTCAGAAGGAGACACCAAAGCGTATCCGAGTATGAACGAAGCTGTTTCCAAGTGGCGGCAGGCAGGCGGAAAGGTGGCGACTTCGCCATATTTGTGGGACAGCACCGCCGATGCCGCCACCTTCGCACAATACGTGGCGGACATGGAAGCCAAAGGGGCAACCATAAATTATTCCGTATTTAAAAACGGCAGCCATACCTATACCTGGTCTGTGGCTTATACCATTGAAGGCATCCGCGATTGGCTGTTCAATCAGACTAAATCGGGAAGACCCGTATCGGCGACCGCGTCCGGCAAATTCGAAGCTAAACGGCAGAGGCAACTGGCGTTAAAAAAAGAGGCCAGACAGTATTTAGAAACGGGAAAGAACTACTTTAACGGTGAAAACGGCGCACCCAAAGATGCCGTTAAGGCTTGGGCCGCCTTTACGAAAGCGGATAAACAAGGCGATAAAAAAGCGGCTCGTTATTTGGGATTATTATCGCTTAGCGACCGGAAAATGAAGGCAAGGACCAAACAAGCGTTTACGTATTTCATGAAAGGCGCCGAAAACGGAGATATTACCAGCATGTACTACCTTGGCCGCTGCTATGAAACCGGCACAGGCACCAAGCAAAATGTTCAGCTGGCATACCATTGGTATAAAGAAGCCGCCAAACGCGAAGATATCATCGCAGCGCCCGCCATGGCGGCGCTAGCAAGTTTATATGAACGTGGACTGGGTGTAGAGCAAAATCTCCAAATAAGTGAAGAGCTATATGAAAAAGCGGCGCGCGCCGGATATAAAGAAGCCGCCGACGGTTTACAACGAGTGCGTGCCAGCCAAAGATCGCAGCGAGAACGGCAATAAAGGCCGTTAAAAAGAACACGCAGACAGGTGCCGTCCGATCGAACCCCTGCTCCACTGTGGTTTCACCCATTAAAACGGCAGCTCACAGGAACGCAAGGCTGTCCAGCAACGCGCAGTTATGCGCTAAAACAACCAGGTAACCAGCGTTTCTGCAGTGGCATTCCTTGCAGGCACAAAAAAACGCCGGCAGAATATTCTGCCAGCATCTCTTTCATTACCAAGCAACGTTTAGCATGTCAATGCTTTTTAAACCGCATGGTCAATGTATTTTCAATGGTGCGCCCAGAGGGAATCGAACCCACGACACATGGTTTAGGAAACCACCGCTCTATCCTACTGAGCTATGGACGCATAAACAATAGTTATATCTTATCATACCATGTATTGAACATGCTGTCACGGAATAAATATCGCCATACTTGAGATATTTACGGTATCATAGAAAAACATAAAGGAGACTCCTTTCATCATGATGGAATTGGAAAAATTGGCTACTGAGAAACGAAATGCTGAGACTGCCGAAATCGACAGTGTCTCCACGCTGGAAATGATCCGTCTCATCCATACGGAAGATCAAAAAGCGACAGCTGCGATCACGCCGCTCTTGCCACAGATAGCTGCCGCCGTCGACGTCATTGCCGAGCGGCTGCGCCGAGGCGGCCGCCTGTTTTACGTTGGCGCTGGCACATCCGGCCGCCTCGGTATTCTTGATGCTGCCGAATGCCCGCCGACATACGGCACGGCGCCGGAATTGGTACAAGGCCTGATCGCCGGCGGTCGGGCGGCCGTGTTCTGCGCGCAAGAAGGGGCGGAAGATGATAGCGACGGCGGCCGTCAGGATCTGGCAGCGTGCACCCTCACCGCCGCCGATGCCGTCGTCGGACTCAGCGCCTCCGGCAGAACACCTTACGTCATCGGCGCCCTGACCTATGCCAAAAACTGCGGCGCTGCCGTCATTTCCGTCGACTGCAGCAGCGATGCTCCTATCAGTCGTTGCAGCGATATCGACATTTGCGCCCTCGTCGGCGCCGAAGTTATTACCGGCTCGACGCGAATGAAGGCCGGTACGGCGCAGAAACTGATTCTCAATATGCTTTCTACAGGAGTCATGGTCCGCCTGGGCAAAGTCTACGGCAATCTCATGGTTGACGTGAAGACGTCGAACAAAAAGCTGGAAGAAAGAGCTTGCCGTATCGTCATGGAAGCGGCGTCCTGTTCCCGCGCGGCGGCGACGGAAGCATTGTCCGCCGCAAACGGTCACGCCAAAACGGCGATCGTCATGATTCTCCTCGGTCTTTCCGCCATCGCCGCAGCAGCGGCCTTGGAACGACACGGCGGGTATATTCGCAACGTACTGGAGGCCGGCTGTGGAACATAAAGAAAGGGCGGAAGCAATTTACCGTATCATCGGCCCGAAAGACAATATTATCGAGCCGTACAACTGTATGACTCGGCTCCGTTTCCGCGTCAAAGAAGAGTCCTTTACAACGAAGGAACTGGAAATGATTGACGGCGTCAAAGGCATCAATAAAAGCGGCGACGAATGGCAGCTCATCTTCGGCCCGGGCACGGCGGCCAAGGTGACGGCTGAATTGAAAGTGCTCTTGGCAGCGATACCGGCAAAAGAGGCGACATTGCCGGCCGCAGATGCCGCGAAAAGTACTCCGTCCGTCGCAGCCCTTGCCGGAAGAGCCGGTTTCGGCGACGGCAAAGAGCTGCACGAAGCCATTCGCCGGAGAAACAGTACGCCCGGCAGAGACGTGCTGAAAAAAATATCTCATATTTTCGTTCCCATTATTCCCGCATTTATCGCCTGCGGCCTGATTACGGGGCTCGTCAACATTTTCGTTAAGGCCGATCCGTCGCTGACGACTTATCCGGCAGTACAGCTCCTGGCCATTGCCGGCAACGCCGCCTTCTGGGGACTGAATCTTTTCGTCGGCGTCCAGGCGGCCGACGAATTCGGCGGCACACCGATCCTCGGCGGAGTCATGGCGGCTGTCATCAGCCATCCCGGCCTCTCGTCCGTCACGCTTTTCGACACCTCCCTGATGCCCGGCCGAGGCGGCATCATCGCCGTCCTGCTCATCGCGTTCTTCGCGGCGACGCTGGAAAAGAGGCTGCACCGCATCGTTCCCGATATGTTCGATCTGTTCCTGACGCCCTTGCTCGTCGTCGTCATTTCGACAGCTGTCGCCATCGGCATTTGTCAGCCCGCCGGCGCCGTTCTCTCCGAAGCGATCGGCACGGCGGCGACGACAGCCATTGACAGCGGCGGCGCCGTGACGGGCTTCGTGCTGGGCGGAACATTTCTGCCCATGGTGATGGTCGGCATCCACCAGGGACTGACTCCGATTCACGCCGAACTGCTCAATCGCTACGGCGTCACGATTCTTCTGCCGGTCCTCGCCATGGCCGGCGCCGGACAGGTCGGAGCCGCCTTCGCCGTCTATGGGAAAACGAAAAACAATACTCTGAAAAAAACGATTCTCTCAGCCCTTCCTGTCGGCTTTATGGGCATTGGCGAGCCTTTATTTACGGAGTCACCTTGCCTTTGGGCAAACCGTTTATCGGCGCCTGCATCGGCGGCGCATTCGGCGGCGCCGTGCAGGCCGCCTACGGAATCGGCGCCGCCGCCATCGGCATTTCGGGCCTGCCGTTAGCTGCCGCTACGACAAACCTGAGCGTCTATGTAGCGGGCTTGTTGACAGCTTACGCCACCGGCTTTGTTGCCACTTGGCTGATCGGCTTCACCGACCCGCCTGAAAGCGAGGTATAGCAATGCGTACAGGACTTTCTCTTTATCCCGGTCTCGATAGTACCGCAACATTGGAAAAAACGCTGTCACTGGCTTGCACGTACGGGATAGACCGACTCTTTCTCTCTCTGCACATACCGGAAGCGGATACAACGAAACTCCGTTGCGATCTGCAAAAAATACTGCGCCGCGCCCGGGAAAACCGGCTGGACGTCATCGCCGACATCAGCCCGGAAACAGCCGCCTTCTTAGGGTTCGACGAAGTAACGCCGCAAGCCCTGCTTGCCTGCGGCATTACGACAGCTCGTCTGGATGCCGGGTTCACACCTGCCCAAACGACGTATTTCAGCAAATGCATGACCGTTCAGCTCAATGCCTCGACGATACGGGAAGACGATCTCCTTGCCCTCCGCGCCGCAGGCGCCGATTTTTCCCATATTGACAGTCTGCACAACTTTTATCCTCGCCCTTTTACCGGCTTATCCCCTGCTTTTACGGCGCAACAAACAGCCTTACTGCATCGTTACGGTATCCACGTCGGCGCTTTTATTGCCGGTATGAACACCAAGCGGGCGCCGCTTTACGAAGGGCTGCCGACAGTGGAAGATCATCGCTCTTGGGAAACGCTCCGCGCCGTACGTCATTTAAGCGCCCTTCAACTGGATACGGTTTTTATCGGTGACTCCGCCCCGACAGCAGAAGAGGTCAACACCTTAGGCAACGTCGCCCCCATGGATGCCGACACCGTCGTCTTGCGCATCCAGATGCACAGCGACGCCCCTCACCTCCGTCGACTCCTTCAGCGCACCTTTACATTGCGTCCCGACAGATCCGCCTACGTTCTGCGCACGGCCGGCAGCCGCGCACTGACCGGCGACATTCCCATTCTGCCGGCAGGACCGCACCGCAGGCGTCAACGCGGCGACATCACGATAGATAATCAAGGCTTCGGCCGTTACATGGGAGAAGTCGAAATCGTCCTGACAGACCTCCCCGTTGAAGAACGGACGAATATTGTCGCTTCCGTCCTGGCCGAAGACTTGCCGCTTCTCGACGCGGCACCGTATAAAAAGAAAATCATCTTCCAATGGCAACAACTAAAAAAACACCGTGATATCATATTCGCCTGATATCACGGTGTTTTTTATTCGCTCTGCTGTACCGCTGCGGCAAAGTCGCTGAAATGGTCGTTTTTTCTTCCTTCACTGCCCGGCACGAGGTTGAAAAAACAATTCGGGATTTCTTTTAACCGCAAGTTCCCGGCAATACACGGCGTACAGCCTTGGTCCTGATTCTGCAGATGATACGGACAGACCGTATTGGTACACGTACAAAACGTTGCCCGATTCGCCATCGTTTCCTCCTTTATGGATTCTTATTAAAAACAGGACACGCTCTGGCAGCGTATCCTGTTATCACACATACTTTAAATTGTCCGTTTGCAAAGCGTCGGCGTGACGATCACGACGCGGGACATCCAGTCAAACCGCTATTTCATCAAATCAAATTCCGGGCCTGCCGTTTTGAATTCCGCCGTACCTTCGAGGTATTCGCCCGTTCCCATACCCATGGCGCCTTGCACTTGTTTGGAAACGACAACTAATTTAACGTGATTATTTTCGTTAATATTTTTTTCCGTTTTACGGAACCCGAAAGCGGGAATCAAGATGCGTTCATCATCTGTAACATGGAGATAATTATTCCACGTATTGACGATGTGGGCATCACCGTTCGCCCAAGATACGAACGATACCGAGCCTTCATGCTTTAACAAGTCGTAAAACAATTCGTCTAAAACTTTTTCCATTTTTCATCCTCCATTCTCATATACCAAGTTAACACAGTCAGCTAACGAAGTGAACATTAACCTGATTGTGATTGATATTACCATCTCTGACATCGCTTAACAAGGGGAATTACAATAAAACAAAAAAAATATTTACCCCTGCGAAAAGACCGCCGGCCAGCATCGTATACGGATACAGAGGGTAGAAAAACAGGCATACCGCGAATGGTCCTCACAAACGCCCTTCGCCGCCACAGACATACGGCGCTACCCGGTCTGCGTCGTCAAATAAACGCCGCCTAAAACGATAACGGCACCAAACACTTCTGAAGGCAAGAGCGCATTGCCTAAAAGCAAACTGATCAAAGCCGTAAAGATGACGACAAAATTGGCAAAAACACCGACTTGCGCCGCCTTTATCGTTTGCAGCGCCCGGTTCCAGAACACAAACGCCAAAGCCGACGGAAAAATAATGATATAGGTCATACCGATAAGGGCATCTCGGGAGAGGGACGACGGCCACGGCGACAATAGCGCCGCCGGCGTCAGCGCAGCGGTAGCCCAAAAAACGGACAGCGCCGTCGCCGTAATCGGCGGAACGGCGCACGCCCTTTTGCCGTAGATCGTATAAAACGCCCAGAGCAGTCCGGACAGCAACATCAAGGCATCCCCGAAATTATAGGAAAAGGACAGTATCTGCCAGACCGCGCCCTTCGTCACAACGGTCAACACGCCGATAAAAGAAATGATGAGGCCTGCAGTTTGACGCCTTGTCAGCCGTTCCTTCAACAGGAGGGCGGAACCGATAAAAATAAAAAGCGGATTCAGCGTATTGATCACGGCAGCATGAAATGATGTCGTATACTCCAACGCCGTATACAGAAAAAAATTATAACCGAAGGAACCGGCCAGGGCCAAAATCAGCAACTGCGGCCACTGCGGCAAAAAAGAGCGCCACGCCGGCTTTTCCAGCCACTGCGCCAGCGGCAGCAGAAGGACGAGGGCAAAAAGCCAGCGCAAATAGGTCAGCTGAAACGGCGTCACTTCAGTAACGACGTATTTCCCCCAGACAAAATTCCCCGCCCAAAACAGAGTCGCCAGGAGCAATAATATATAGGACTGCGTAAATATCTCCTCCTTTATCTGCGCCGCTGTCAACTCGGAGCGGCACGATAAATACCGGTTCATATCTTAATGAAACGGATATTTCCGCATCCATCTTACTGGAAGCGGCGCGCTGTGTCAATCGGCAACTGCCGATACGCAAAATGCTCATCTGCCCGACAATCCCCGTGCCGCACAATGGCGGCCTGCCTGATTGGTATATCAGGCAGGCCGCCATTGCCTCCTTTTGCTCCCCTTTACATACTGTACCGTTTATTCATCAACGACCTCGTCGTCAATAATCGCTCTGGACCCCCGAGTCCCTGTCCGTATCCGCATACAATCGTCGATCGTGTAAACAAATATCTTGCCGTCTCCAACCCTTCCGGTCTGCAGCGTTTGCCGCGCCGTTTCCAAAACGTCTTCGACCAGCACCTCACAGACGACGGTTTCCAGCTTGATCATCGGCAGTAAATTGACGCTGTATTCCTGTCCCCGATACACTTCGGTGTGTCCTTTCTGCAAGCCGCAGCCAAAGACCTGGCTCACTGTCATCCCCTGAACGCCGATGGCATTCAAGGCCCCTTTCAACTCTTCCAATTTTTCAGGCCGTGCAATAATGTCGATTTTAGTCATTTTACTCATAAACTGCCCACCTCCTTCAGCGCATATCGTCGCTACGCATTTGGACCGCTGTGTACGGCATGTGCCAAAGGCGCCGATACAGGACCTGCCGCCTTGAGCAACGGAGCGTTGGCGGCAAAAATAGATTGGTTGTACGCATGTTCTCCATGTTCGCCGATATCCATCCCGGTAATTTCTTCCGTTTCTTCTGCCCGCACGGTTGTAACCAAGGTAACCAGATAAAAAATGACGGCAGAACCGATAACAGCCAGCGCATACGCTACGACAACGGAAATCAATTGTGCAACAAGAGTATCCGCGCTGCCGTAAAACAAGCCGTCGGCGCCGGCGGGATTAACGGCCGTTGAACTCCAAAGGCCTGTCGCGATCGCCCCCCACGTACCGCCAATACCGTGTACGCCGAAGGCATCCAGAGAATCGTCATAACCGGCCTTCGTCTTCAGCACCGCTACGGCCAAATAACAGATAATCCCACCGCAGAGCCCGATAATTACACTCGGCAAGGGCGCGACAAAACCGGCGGCCGGGGTAATGGCGACCAAGCCGGCCACACAACCGGAGGCCGCGCCGAAGACGGTCGGCTTGCCATGATGAAGCCATTCACAAAGGACCCACGATACGGCCGCCACAGCAGCCGACGCCTGCGTCGTAATGAACGCATTGGCAGCCAATTCATTGGCGCCCAGGGCAGATCCGGCATTAAATCCGAACCAGCCGAACCAAAGGATCGACGCCCCCAGGACGACCATCGGCAAATGATGGGGCAACATCGGAACTTTGCCGTAGCCATGCCGTTTACCGAGTAACAAGCAAAGCGTCAGACCGGAAACGCCCGAAAGGATATGAATGACCAGCCCGCCGGCAAAATCCAGCGCTCCCAACTTGGCCAAAAAACCGCCGCCCCATACCCAATGGGCCATGGGATTATAAATGAAGATCGTCCACAACAGCGTAAAAAGCGCATACGCCCCGAATTTAATCCGTTCGGCGAAAGCGCCGGTAATCAAAGCCGGTGTAATCACGGCAAACATACACTGAAAAGAAACGAAAGCCAATTCCGGAATTCCCGCATCGGCGATAAGCCCGTTAATATCATTACCGAAAACCAGCGTATACCCTAACATAATCCATTCTGCTGAAACCATGGCGACGATAAAAAAGCTGTGCATGATTGTGCTTAATACATTTTTACTGCGAACCATGCCGCCATAAAAGAAAGCCAGTCCCGGCGTCATGAAGAAGACCAAGGCCGCACTGATAAGCACCCATGCCGTATTGCCGGTATCGATTATACCCATGTTCATTCCCTCTCTCTGCTTGGAATATAAGAAACGTTCTCTCTTATGACCAAAACGCGGCCTGCAGCTGCCGACGCCGTAATCATACAAAAAATGTCTTGTTGATTACGGCATCACGCCATAATCAACAAGACATCGTCGTCTCCATCTATTTACTTTGAGCTAGTACTAACTTACTATGGAGTATACTATGCTATTTTTCATTCGCCAATCGTTTTATTTAATTAATTTAAGTTCTTTGCAGATCAAATCCTTCTTTTATAATTCCGTACCATGAAATTCAATGTACATTTAACAACACCGAATGACATTCCCTCATTCGACCAGTTTGACCAGCTTCATGCGGACGATGCGTTTAACCGATGCATCAAGTCGCTGCCGGGAAATTTGACCGCTTTTAACGGCTTTCATCATGCCGTTATAGGCCTCTTCCATGTGGGCGTACTCATGACAGACCAAGAGTATATCGGCGCCGGCCGTAAAAGATTGAACGGCCATTTCGGCAAAGGAGTAATGATTGGCAACGGCCCCCATTTCAAGATCATCCGTAATAATGATGCCGTTAAACCGTTCCTCCTTGCGCAAAAGATCGGTAAGAATGCGCGGCGACAAGCTGGCTGGATACTGCGGATCCAAAGCAAGGTATTTGGCATGGGAAACCATGACCATGAAATCACTCGCTGCAAACTGCGGTATCAACGCTTCAAACGGCTTCAAATCCGTCGCCTTCAGCGTGTCGTAATCGGCAGTAATCGTATTCCCTTCGACATGCAGATCCGATTCGGTGCGGCCGATGCCGGGAAAATGCTTCAGCGAAAAAATAAGGCCTTCGCCTTTATAGGCCCAAGCAACGGCTCCGGCAAAATCACTGACCCGCTGCGGATCTGAAGTGCTGAAAGACCGGCCGTTAGCCAGACCGAGATCCGCGTCGGGAGCAAAATTGACGTTGAAGCCGATGTCATTCAATTCCCTTGCTGAACGCTTGGCATAGGCTGCCGCTTCGCTCACGTCACCGCGGCCGAGATCCGCTGCAGCCGGTACCGTCACCAGTTCCCGTTGCAGCCGCGCTACGGCGCCACCTTCTTGATCAACAGCCAGGAAAAGAGGCAATGTCTGTTTTTCTCGTGCCGCTGCCTGCAGTTGCCTGCTGAGTTCTGTTACCTGTGCTTTCGTCTGCATATTGCGATCGAAGAGGATGATGCCGCCGAACTTAAACTCATTCAAGATAAATTTCGAATCGCTATTGAGTTCACCGCCGTGAATACCGACAATAAAAAGCTGGCCAACCTTTTCATCAAGCGGCATGTCCGCTACGATCCGATCGACGCGCTGATCGAGAGTCAGCGACGTATCCGTCACGGACGACCTGGTTTCACCGCCGGCGCCACTGCCGCCGAAAGGCAGCGCACAGCCCGTCAAAGCGGCGGACACAAAAAAGGACAACGTCACCGCTCTGACAATTTTTTTCACTTGAAAAATTTTCACAATATACCTCTTTTGCCGTTTTTATTCGTACGTCGTAGAAATAACCCGACCGTCACTGTCCGCCATGAGCCACAAGTTCCCCTGCCTGACCATGGTAACATTACCACTGATAATCTGTTTCTTAATCCGGCTGCCTTCGCTGTCACGGGCTTCCAATTGATACGCGAAAATGACCCGATCAGGCGCGACTGACGTCGGTTTGGCATCCAAAATCTTACTGGAAAGGGTAGATGCATACCCGTCCTTCCACGCCTCATACGTTCCCAGATCAGACTGTTTCTGCGATGTCATCAGCGCGTAAGCTTGTATAAAATCATGATTGGTTATCGCTTCATGATACGTTGACAACGACTTGCGCGCTTCATCGGCAATGACTACGTTCGGATCGACAGGCGGCGGTGCCGGCGCCGCTTCTTCCTTCTGCATTCCCCAGCGTGAATCAACGCTATACGTATAAACACCGTATGCGCCGCCGATAAGCAGAACGGCAATGATTCCGGCAACAGCCAACAGCTTCCATTTCTTTCCTGCTGATTCAATCGCCACCGCAGCATCTGCAGGGGCCGCAACAGCGCCGGACGCTCTCGCTAAAGCCGCACCGCACTTTGCACAAAACTTGGCTTCTTCTTTATTTTTTGTGCCACAATTTGGACAAAACATGATCGTATCTCCTCTACTGACTTCATGGCGTTATAAATTATATTTCGTTTTAAAGGCATTCAATTTTGCATAGTAATCGCCATAATATTGATCGCCAGTGGCAAACTTACTGCTGTCACCATTCAATCCCTGATACATCATATTGGCTCGAACGCGCTGGATCTCTATCAGGGCTTTGACTTCGCTTTTGGCCGTATTATCGTTACCGGCCATAATGGTATCAAGTTCATCAACAGGCGCCAATAATTCTTTATAGAAACTGCTTCGCTTCATATTGAAATACGCGCTGTCATAGGTTCCGGAGTTCAGTTTATCGGCCATATCTTTGAGCATTTCTTCATTATGCTGCAAACGCCCCAATGCATTGCTGAGTCCGGCACGAACTTTAGCATGCTGTTCCTGCATCTTCTTTTCAGCTGCCGCTTTTTCGGCGGCTTTTCTATCGTCTTCCGCCTTCTGCGCAGCCCGTGCTTCTGCTTCCGCTTCCGCCTGTGCCGCTGCGACCTTTTGGTTCTGATAATACGTATAACCGCCGGCACAACAGCCTAATACGGCGGCAACAGCAACGGCAATGACCAGCAAATTTTTCTTATTTCGTTCAAAAAATGACGATCTTGCCACAAACGCTACCGGCTGTTCGCACGACAGTTTCTCCGGCTCAACTGTAGATTTTCCGTTGAGAGCCATCCCGCATTCAGGACAAAATTGGACATGATCGGCAATTTTTTTTGCCGCATTTGGGGCAAAACCTTGTCATAATGCGCCTCCGCTTCTATTTAAGGTCAATTAATTTTTTCGCACTGTATCTGTACGGAAATATCCGTAGGCCTGTCTTGCTTTACGATACCGACACATATTCCCTGCGCCGTCACAAAATCGCCGATCTTGACTTTATTCGCTTCAGCGGCTTTATCGGCAGGAATATCGACGAGAAGGGTATACGATTTTCCGCCGACAGTCTTCGTATAAAGCGCTAAGGCAAAATTGCTCGAATTATGGAATTGATTCTTAGCAATCAGTTTGCCTGTAATTTTTATCTTCTTATTTTTATATTTTTGTTCGGCCGTTCCCTGGTCGCGGATATAGTCTTCAATAACGGTCTGCGATTTCACGACTTCCACACTTGATGAACCGCTGTTATCTCTACTGAGAAGAAAACCCGCTGCCGCCAAAATAATGATAACAACGCCAACAATAATACCGATCACTTTCCCCTTACTCATCCCTTGGGCAGCTCCCATCTGTCCCGCCACGGCAGCGGCGGCGCTTTTTATTTTCGTACCGCATTCAGTACAAAATACCGCATCTTCATCCACTACCTTGCCGCACTTCGGGCATTTGTGTACAACCGGCTGAGAAGCGCCGCATTCTGTACAGAACTTCGTTTCATCTGGTAATTGAGCCCCGCATTTAACACATGCTTTCAACATAATACACCCTCCATGATTATTTAATGATGATACTAACCAGACCTCGTCATATATTTATGATTATTATATCATTTTTATATATATGTTACATTACAAATGCATTGCAAAGCCCTCTTTGCAGACCCTTTTTCAACTATTATTTTTTACTGCTGACATAAACGGTTCGTTCCATTTAAACTTTACGCTCTGACAAATACACCTGTTCGCCGCTATAGTTAAAGAACGCAGACGTTTCATACAGCCCCTTCCTTTCGCTTCTCCATTGTCGGCGAACGACGTCGCTGTCTGCGCGCAGTATATCATTTTCTTCTGCGTACTGCCCGTATTGACGGAAACCACATTTGTTTTCTGTCTCAGCAAAAGATACCTCTCCCGCCAATAAACGCCGCGTATCCGTAAGAAGCATGTCCCCAACCAAAACTTGATTCTTTTCAGTCATTCCTTTATACTCAATTAGTCAAATATTTTTACTTTTTTTGAGGAAAGCTAAATGAATACACAACAGCCTACAGATTCTTTACTTTCCAGACAGCGCCTTTACGCCCGCCTGCGAGATCATCAATTTTCCCTGTACGAAGACTATGCCCGCAAGCACGGCCTGCAAAGCAAGTCGCTCTTGATCCTCTTATGGATCTATCGCCATCGGCAGGGCATTTCCCAGGAAACGATCGTCAAACATACGTATTCGACGAAGCAAGTCGTCAACGCGACGATCAAGATGTTTCTGAAAAAAGACTATGTCCGCATCACCGTAAGCCTTGCGGACAAGCGAAAAAAAATCATTACCTTGACGCCAAAAGGACATCACTTCGCCGCTTCCGTTATCGACCCGATGGATGAGGCGGAAAGCAAGGCCTTGACGCGGCTCGCGCCGGCGAAGCAAGCGGCGCTGCTCCGACTGACGCAAGACTTCACCTTTTTATTAACGGATGAGTTGACGGCGCTACAGCGCGAAAGAAAGGACTGCCATGATCGAATTTAGAGACGTTTCCAAGACATACGGAAACACAACCGTTCTCTCCTTACCGAGCTTGACGATTAACGACGGCGATTTCTTCGTTCTCGTCGGCCCCAGCGGCAGCGGCAAGACGACGACGCTGAAACTGATCAATCGTCTGCTTGATCCGAGTCGCGGCGAAATCACCATTGACGGAAAAAAAGTCAGCGACTATCCGCTCCGCGAACTGCGACTCCATATGGGGTACGTTTTACAGCAAATCGCCCTTTTTCCCAATCTTACGGTAGAGGAAAATATCGGTCTTGTCCCAACCATGAAGGGGTGGACAAAAGCCGAGCGGCTTGCACAAACAACGGACTGGTTAGAAAAAGCGGGATTATCTCCCGCCCTATACAGCCGCCGTTATCCCCGTGAACTTTCCGGCGGAGAGCAACAACGTGTCGGCATTATTCGCGCCCTCATCGGCAAACCGAAGATCGTCTTGATGGACGAGCCTTTCAGCGCCTTAGACCCGCTTTCACGCCGCCAACTGCAGAACCTGGTCAAAGCGCTGCACCGCGAGCTGGGTCTGACGATTGTCTTCGTCACCCATGATCTGGCAGAAGCCGCGTACTTAGGCAATCATCTGGCCATTATGGAATCCGGAAAAATCGTCCAGATCGGAACGCCTGACGAACTCCGCAATAACCCGAAAAACACCTTCGTTTCCCGTTTTTTCCATCCTGGAGGTTCCGATGCTGAATAACCTGCTGATTACCTTCACAGCACGGCAGAACACCTGGCTGCCGGCATTAGGGCAGCATATACAACTTTCTCTCAGCGCACTGCTGCTCGCCACTATCATCGCCGTCCCGCTGGGAATCGTGCTCTCCGGTCAAAAACGGCCGGCAGAAGCAGTCTTGCAGCTTTCCGGTATTATGCAAACGATTCCGTCATTGGCGCTCTTAGGCCTCATGATCCCCTTTTTCGGTATCGGCGCCGTTCCCGCACTAATCGCCCTCATCGTCTATGCACTCTTTCCGATCCTGCAAGGCACGCTGACAGGTTTGCAGGAAATCCCGCCGGAACTGCATGAAGCCGCTGAAGCCTTGGGCCTGAACAGGCGTGAAAAATTGAAAACTTATGAACTGGCGCTGGCCATGCCTGTAATCACCGCCGGCATTCGTACGGCAGCCGTCATGATCATCGGCACCGCCACGCTGGCAGCATTGATCGGCGCCGGCGGTCTCGGCACCTTCATCCTTCTGGGAATCGACCGCAGCAACGACGCGCTCATTCTCATCGGCGCCGTCACGTCAGCTCTGTTGGCGGTTCTCTTCAGCTACGCGATTCACACGTTGGAACGGCGTTCGCTCCGAACGGTTCTGCTGACGTTGGGAATCGTTTCCCTGGGACTCGTTATTTCCTTCGTTCCCTTGATTCCGAAGCATGACAAGATCGTCATTGCCGGCAAGCTTGGCCCCGAACCGGAAATCCTGATCAATATGTACGGTGAACTGATTCGGAAAAACACGGATCTGGAAGTGGAGTTGAAGCCGAACTTCGGCAAGACAACCTTTCTTTATGAAGCGCTGAAAGTGGGAACCATTGATATTTACCCCGAATTTACAGGCACGGTGACAGCCAGTCTCCTGAAAACGCCGCCATCGGTAACGAACGACGCGCGACTGGTCTACGAGGCGGCCCGCGACGGCATCAAGGCGCAGGATAATTTAGCCTATCTCGAGCCGGCAGCGTATGAAAACACCTACGCCATTGCCGTCCCCCGCATCTATGCGGCCGCCAATCAACTGCAAACGATTTCCGATCTTGCTGCCGTAGAAAAAACGGCACAGGCCGGCTTCACCCTGGAATTTAACGACCGAGATGACGGCAATCGCGGCCTTGTCTCTCTGTATGGACTCAACCTGCGCGTCAATACGATGGAACCGGCTCTCCGTTATCAGGCAATAGCGCAAGGAACCATCCAGATCACCGACGCCTACTCAACGGACAGTGAACTGAAACAATACGATTTGGTCGTATTGGCTGACGACAAACATCTCTTTCCACCTTATCAGGGGGCCCCGCTCATGCGCCAGGAGACACTTGACAACCATCCTGAACTGCAGGCCGCGCTGGAAAAACTAGCAGGGCGTATGACAGCGGAAGAGATGCGCGCCATGAACTACGACGTGCGAGTCAACGGCCGCAGCGCCCACGACGTCGCTGTCGAATATCTGAAACGTCACCACTTGATCTGACCCCATGACCAAACGAGAAAGGAAAAACACGATGTCATTGATGAAAGCAGCCGTCCTCTATCAGGCAGGCGGACCGGAACAACCGAAATGGGAACCTGTTCCCATTCTGCCGTCCGCTCCAACGGATCTTTAGTCCAAGTCAAAGTCTTCGGCGTTAATCACTCGGAGATCTTCACGCGCCAAGGACTGTCCCCGTCGGTAACCTTGCCGCGCATTTTGGGCATCGAATGCGTCGGCATCATCGCCGCCTGTACTGCCCCGTCGGCACTAAAGTCACGTTCACCGGAAAAACTAGCCCTTCCGGAAAGTCTCGATTACGATTAAAGGATCAGCGATCAAAACGACCGCGTGCCGTTGCCGTCGACTACAGATTAGAAACTCGTTGTCCCCAAGACGATCAGAGATTCCTTTGCTCATTTGCGGCCGGACGGCATTCTCTGGAAAGTCGGCTTATTAGGCGGCTAGCAGTATGTAGAAGACTTCGACTCAATCAGGAATGCTCCCGATCAAACGTACCGCTTCCTCCCACTCCGGCAACGAAATTCCTGCAGAACTTATTCGACTACACCAACCCCTATCACGTTACATAAGGCCAGAACGAATCTCTTCCCTTACCCACAGCCAAGATACCTCCGCTACATAGAATATAAAAACGGTTTCGGTAAAACCATCCTCGTCCTTTGAGTTCAAAAGCAAACAATGAGGAACACTGCCGCGTTATCGTCACAGTTCGTATTCGTAAAACACATCTCTCGATAAGTGTCTTAGACGGTATCATGGCTCGGATTAACGCCATAATATAAGAGCGCTGTAGTTATATTGTTCCGAAAATGTAATTGCACAACATCCCCTTTAAAGCCATTATCTGTTCTCCTATCCTCATGCTTATCCTCAGTATCCCCATCTCAGTCGATAAAAAAGCAAGCACCACGTCAGCTGACGACCGGTGCTTGCCCGTAAATTATCTATATTTTTTTCATCACTCCGTGCAAACGCCAGCCGGCCAGAAGACAACAACCGAGACCAATGGCGACGAGAACGAGGATATTGAGCGGCAAGTGAGCCGCATACCCTGCCGTAAAGAGCTGCCGCATGGCATTGGAAAGCCAAGCAATAGGGAAAAAGTACGAAACCGTCTGCAGTACTTGTCCCATCGATTCCTGGGGCCATGTATAGCCCGACATGATGAAAGCCGGTACGGGATACAAGACGGCGAGACGAATAAACTGCAATTCGTTTTGGCACAATAGAGAAATAAACAGACTGAAGCCGATAAAGGCGAAGGCAAAGGCGCCGGCCAAGCCGTAGACTTGATAGAGAGGTGCCTTCAGTGGCAACTGCCAACCGAAGTGGGCCGCCAAGAGAATGACGCTGAAAGCAAGGAGCGCCATGACCCAATAGGTGATCAATTTAGCGGCAAAGAGAAGATGGCCACGACGGCGATCGGTCAGCGCTACGTCGCCCTCCGAAGAAGCTACGCGCTCTTCCCATTCGCGCAGTTCATAATGGACCGATGAACCGAGGGTAAAGAAGATCCCCTGCTGGAAGGCCGCCATAGCTAACCCAATGAGGAAGAAGAGCATGTACCCCTGCGTCGGGTTATTGAGCACACGCGTTTCATATGTAACGGGATTGATTCGTTTCGCCAGGCGGCTTTCATCCATTCCCAAGCGCAGTGCCCCTTGTTGCGCGGCGATCTTGTTGGAAAAATCAGCCGTAATATTCTGCGCCGCACTGCTCGTAATATTCGTCAAAATGATATTCGACCCATTGACGACGAAGAGCGGCGTCGACGTATCCCCCGTTTTTACTTTTTTAGAGAAATCGGCTGGAATATAGACGGCAGCGTAGGCCGTTTTGTTCTGAAGAGCAACATCCATTTCTTCTTCCGAATTTACATTACCAACAATCGTAAAAGCATCGCTCGAGTCGTAAGCCCGCACGAGGGAGCGGCTGAACGACGTTTGATCCTGATCGTAAATGATGAGAGGAATGTTCTTGACGATATTCGGCGTATACAGAATACCGAAGAGGACGAGGTACGCAATGGCGGCGCCAAAAAGGAACAGGACACGCATCGGTGAATCGACAAAAAATTGATGGATTTCTCTTTTAATAAGCTGCCCCAATTCGGGCAGACATGGAGTTAGATTCATGAGACACTTTCTTTCTGCTCAGCATCGAATGCTCGCATCCGCCGTTTCTGGAAAATCAGCGTCGCCAAAACGAGGCAGACAATACCGATACCGATCATATAGGCACAGTTGCTCCAGAGCATCGGACTCATTCCGTTCAGGGACAAATCGCGCAGCGTATCACCAACATAGGCCATTGGCATGGTCAGCGACAAGACGTGAGCCACGGTATTCATGTCGAAACTTGGCCAAGACAGACCGCTGTATAAAAGGCCCGGCATGATATAGACCATCGGCAGCTGCATGGAACTGCCGCGGTTGGAAGCACAAGCCGAAAAGAGCATGAGCACGGAAATGAGGAAGGTCAGGAAGGAGGCAATCAAGACGCCTACTTCCAGCCAATTGCCCCGCATCGGCACATGAAAGCCATACACGGCAACGAGGAAAGAAATAAAGAAGGAAACCATACCTAAGGCCCAAATGGGCAGCCAGTTTGCCAGTACGATGCAGACGGCTTTCGTCTGTCGGTTGTAACGGCGTCGCAGGATCTCACCGATCAATATCGGTCCGACAATGCCCATCATGCTGACTTGCATTCCGTTGAGGAGCAGGCCGGAGAGCATGAACTGCGTATAGCCATTAGTCGGGTTATTCAAAATGCGAATGCCGAAGTGGACAGGATATACCATATTCAGCGCGACGTCAGGCACGACGTTCAAGCCTTCGACCAGCTTCTGACCGACAGCCACGGTATAACTCCGGTTGATTTCCTGAGCCGAAGCCAAGGCGGCATTACTGAACATATTATTTACCGAGTTTACCGTTACCAATACGTTGCTCTGTTTACCGCTGCGGATATCTTTCGAAAAACCTTTGGGAATCTCCAGCGTCACTAACGCGTCATATTGGTGAATTGCTTCTTCCAGCTGTCCTTCGCTGACGATCTGATCGACGACAGTGAAGCGTTCGGAATCGCTGTACATCTGTATCAACTTCCGACTGGCATTACTCTGATCCCGATCATAAATGGCCAAGGGGATGTGATTGACGGAATTTTCCATGTACACGAACCCGAAGAGGACCGTAAAGCCCAAAGGCACTAAGAGGATGAGCAGCGCCAACGGATAGCGGCCGCGCCATAAATCATGCCAAGCATCGCAAAGTATGCTTTTTATCTTCATAATGAACCTTCATCTACCTTAAAGCGCATGCCCGGACGAAGCACTTCCGAATTGACTTGAACCTTGACATTGAAACTGATTACGTCCGTATCGTCGCCTCGTTCACTCGTAGCACGCTGCGTCGCAAATTCTGCTTTCTTGCTGATATTGACAATTTCGCCTTCGACAGTCGTTGTACCGTCACGACCGACTAAAGTTACGTTTTGGTTCAGCTTGATCTTCGCCAACGCCGTTTCCGGAACTTTGAAATCGACCCAGTTGTCCGTCGGATCCTGTACGGCTACAATCGGTGTTCCCTGCGAGATCATCGACCCTTCTTCGATGTATTTCGTCGTAATGATACCGTCATAAGGCGCTCTGATTTCCGTTTCGCTCAAGGCAACATTGATTTGATCCAGTTTCGCCTGAGCCGAGACGATCTTTTGGGCGACAGCCGCTTCGTTGGCCTTGTTGACATCGGTCTGCTGCAAGGCTGCCGTCGCTTTTCCGGCACCGGCTACGGCTTGGTTGTACGTTTCCTGCGCGACTTTATACTTCGTCGAAATCGCATCGAAGCTCTGCGCCGAAACGGCGCCTTCATCAACGAGTTGTGCATAGCGATCGTAATCGGCCTTAGCGTTGTCTAAATTGGCCTGCGCCTGGCTGACCTGCGTATTGGCAGCCGTCACATCGGACCCTGTCGTCCCTTCCTGCATGGACGTTACCGATTGGGCCTGCGTTAACTGGGCCTGCAAGGCCATGATTTCCGCTTCGATCTGACTTTTTTGCGTCATCAAATCCCGCTGATCAATAACGGCCATCAACTGACCAGCCTTGACTTGGTCGCCTTCTTTAACCAAAAGCCGGACAACACGACCGGGCACCTTGGCGTTGACGTCGATTTCTTTGGCATCGGCGCGCCCCCACGTATCAAACTTGACGGTATCTGATGAACCGCAGCCGGCCAACAAGCCTACCAAGAACAGACTCGACAAGGCCGCCGCCATGATCTTCCGCCAGCCAAAGGGCGATTTTCCCGTATTTTTCTTCGTAGTATACATTTCGAACTTCCTCCAACTCGATGATTTCGTTTACCTGACGGTAACGCGCGTAATGAGATCTTGCGTAACGTCGTGAATTTGCTGATGCAGCGCCTCAATGCGGGCGGTGATCACTGCGATCTCCGCCTCTTTGACGCCATACACGGGCAGCACCATGCGCAAAAAGAGGCCATAACTCAGCTTCGTCTGTACTTTCCGCGTAAAATAATACGACGTAATATAGCTTCGCATCATACCGTGAATCAATAAGGTGCGCGCAAAGTAATCTTCATAGGCTAATGACGGCAGCAATTCCGCAAATAACTGCTGTGATAAATGGGAAATGCTGTCGATTCGGTGCTCAAAAGCTTCTAACATCGCATCCCCTTCGAAAAATGAATCGCGTACGTTCTTATTCGACTTGATCGCTTCAATTTCAATCAAAAAAATAATGGCAATCTGAATCACAGCCGATTCTCTACCGAAGCGCTCTTTGACCAAGCGTGACGATTGATCGAGCATTTCCTGCATTAACGATTGGAAAATATCGGCTTTATTCTTAAAAAAATGATAAATGCTACCGATCATAATCCCTGAATCGTCAACGATCTGACGAATCGTCGTCTTTGCATAACCTTGCTCGATGAAGAGGCGTTTGGCACTCATCAAGACCTTGCGGCGAACTTCTTCATCGTGCTTTTCCTTAGCCGGTAATCTCGCCATACGAACAACTGGTAATCATAAAAATTATCAGTGTGCCTCCTTTCTACAAACTCAGCTATTCACACTAATACGATGATATATCAATTTAAACATGTTCAAATTAGTCTGTCAATTGATTTACGCCCTTTAGTATGCCTTTTTTACTCATTAAAGCCATTTATGAATTCCCTTCTCCTATTTTCTGACCATTCGTACTACATATAGTATGCTGCTACTGCAGAAAATTTCATGCACCCGCCGAAAGCCTACGCGTCTGCATAAAAGGGAGGGCGCAGCTTGCCTTAGCCGTCTCATCCCTTTTCCTTTCCAATCTTCGTTTTATACATCTATTATTGCCAACTGAAATCCATTACAGATAGTACACCTTATCGTTCGCGGCGCTGCCAAAGCAAACAAAAAAAGCACCTATCAACGATAGCTGCTTCAATTTCACTATGTGGTGCGGTCGATGGGACTTGAACCCATACGAACTTTCGTTCACTACCCCCTCAAAGTAGCGCGTCTGCCATTCCGCCACGACCGCATATGGAATTGTTGGTGCTCAGGGACGGAATCGAACCGCCGACACGGGGATTTTCAGTCCCCTGCTCTACCGACTGAGCTACCTGAGCAAATATGGCGACCCCGATCAGATTTGAACTGACGATCTTCGCCGTGACAGGGCGACATGTTAAACCGCTACACCACGGGGCCGTTTCATACTCTCCTAAGGCGACTCAATCGCCTCAAACAAGAGGAATTATACCATGTTGGCCATTTTTTGGCAATAGGTAATTTCCCGAAAGACCCTGTAATATTTTTCCATACCTGTACTATATTTATCTAAATCAGTTGATGTATAATAGGAAATGTATATATCATGTTATGTAAAATAACGGTAAAGAAAGGGTATATTTCATGCCAAATTTCGGTCTCAGCGATATGCTCCGTTACATTCTGTCGCTCTTCAAACAGGCGCCTGGAGAAGGTAAGCGAAGGGGACATCGCATCGTGTATTTTCTCTTGACCTTCGTGGTCATTTATGTCCTCTGCTTCCAATGGCAGCTGCTCGTCTCGCTCGGCCTCGGCGCCGATAATCTGTCCGCCATGGCCTACGGCCTGATTCCGTCAGTCGGTTCCGTCGTACTGTCATTGGCGTTGTACCACCGCTGTCTCTCACCGTCAGCCATATTGCCGACAGCGTTCGTCGCCTTATCTTGGATCATCGTCGGTCCCCTGCTCAGTTACACTTCGCTGGTAAACGGAAATACGATTTACCTGAATAATATTTACGACATTTACGTCGGTCTCTACGGCTTTGCGCTGTTGTTTTTGATAAACATGCTTGTCAACCAGTATTTGCCCCGCAAAATCGGGGCCGCTTTGATGACGGGCCTTCAACTTGCCGCCGCCTCCATCAATCTGCTGCAACTCATTTATTATTATCTGTACAGTTCGTCGATCACGACTTCCGGAGCGCTGATCATCTTCCAAACGGGACCTGCCGAAACGTTGGAATATCTTCATTCTCTCGGTGCTGCCATGATCTGCCTGGTAGTCTTTTTCCTGATCGTCTTGTTAGGAATCTTCTATGCCCTCAACTACAACCAGCCTCATTTACCGAAGACGAAGGCGTATCGCCTCGTCTTGCCGCTATTTTCTCTGCTCATCACCGTTCCTTGTCTTACTGCGCTGGGCGAAGAAATTTTTCCGCAGGCCTTTCCCGTACGCACCTTCATCGATACGCACGATTATTTGAAAAGCGCTTTGCTGTACGCCGAAAACCACGATGAAAAATTCGCCGCGCTGCAAGCCGTTCAGCTGAATCCGGCGCCGTATCCGAATACGGTCATCGTAATTATCGGCGAATCGGAAACACGGACACTGATGAATGCGTACGATTCGACGCATGTCCCGAATACGCCGTGGCTGACGGCGGCAAAAGAAGATCCCCATTTCACATTGTTTACCAACGCCTACGCCTGCGTCTGGTACACGGTTCCCGTTTTGGAACATGCTTTGACGGAATCCAATTTCTATAATGATCTCCAGTTTAACCAGTCTATTTCCATTATCGATATGGCAAAAAAAGCCGGATACAAAACCTACTGGTTCAGCAATCAAGGCTCTGTAGGTGTCGCCGATACGCCGATTTCGCTCATTGCCAATACGGCCGACGTCGCCGAATGGGTCGATCGCGATCTGAAAGAATCCACGTTGGACGGAGCCCTCTTGAAATTTCTGGATCGCGTCAATCCGAATGAGAAGAATTTTATCGTTCTCCATATCATGGGCAGTCATATCGAATACCGCAACCGCTATCCTGCCGAATTCCAGCGGTTTAACGACGGCAAGATCAATCAGGAAGCCGACTTCGATAATACCATCCTGTACACGGATTGGTTCCTGTCGCAGGTCTTCACATATGCCGAGACGAATCTGAATCTTGATGCCATGATCTACTTCTCCGATCACGGCTCCGATCCCGACATAGCCCGCCAGCCTGACGGAGCTAGCTTTAAGGTACTGCGCATCCCCATGTTCTGCTACCTCTCCGACGATTATATGCGGCGGAACGGAGACGTTGCGGCGACGATCAAGTCTCACGCCAATTGTTATTTCACCAACGATCTGGAATATGAATTTATCTGCGGCGTCCTCAATATGCAGTCGCCCAATTATGATCCCACGTTCAGTCTCGCTTCGCCGCTCTGGCATATGGAACGAAAAGATCTCGTTACCCGCTTCGGCAGAACGAGCTTGCTTGAAGATACGGAGTATTGAGACCGCGCCGGATAAAACAACCGGCCAGAAGCAGGGCAACAATTTCTTGCAGGGCAAAGCAAGGGCCGCCGCGACGAAGGAAATGCGATTGTCCGATAGCTTTTTGCTCCAACTGTATTATAATAAAGATGAAGAGTCGGTGAAATGAGGTGAGCAACATGGAACAGTCTTGCATTGCAGCGGCCTTCATGGCAGCGGCGCCGGCGGTACTGCCCGACGAGAAGCGCCGTTTTAACAAAACCAAAGCCGCAATGGCGAAAACCGCTGCATTTCTGACCGATCAGAAGCCAGATACGCTGATTCTGATCGGCCGTCACGGCAATCTGTATCCGCAGGCGGCGACGGTCATAACGGCGCCGTTCATTTCCGGCTGCCTGTCTTGTGCCGGCACGGCCGAAGCAACGGTAAAGACGACGACAGATACGCTTCTGGCCGAAACGGTTGCAGCACAATCGGAAGCGCTGCCGCTGAATAATCACTGGAGCAGCGCCACCGGCATTCCGCTGCGCTTGGATACAGCCGCGCTGGTACCGCTCAGCTATCTGCAAGACGCGGGGTTCTCCGGTTCCGTGGTCATCGTCTCTCCACAGGCAAACGCCTTGCAGGCGGCCTTTGCGCTCGGCCACGATATCTGCACCGCGATTGCCGGTCTGAATCGCAAAACGGCAATCATCGTCGCTGCCGATCTGTCGCAGCGTATCAACAGCAGGGATGCGGCCAACCGTTTTGACCGCGCAGTCATGGAAAGCTTGAAAAGCCAACGCCTTGCACACCTGCTCGACTTGCCGCGAGAGCTTTGCGCCGCTGCCGGCTCCTATGCGCTGACAGAGCTTTATGCCCTCTTCGGCGCCTTGGACGCGTTAAAAATGAAAACGGTTTTACATTCTTACGAAGCAGGCGCCTGCCTCTCTTTCGGTATCGCCTGTTATGAACGGGAAAACGAAAAAAATCCGGCGACAGACCATATTCTGCCCGAATTGCACCGAGAAGACCTTTGTGAGCGCCCGTCTTATTATGTCGATAATGGCAGATAACAAGCAGCCGCTTGTCATCCAATATATTTTTCCAAAGGGGGATCTGCAATGGAAACGATCAGAGTAGACCATGCATCAGGCGGTAAAGGGTATATTTTAAAAAAGCCGCTCCTCAATGAGCAACAGCTCAACGGCAAATGTCGCTTATACGCCGAAGTCACCATCCCGCCGGACTGTTCCTTAGGGTATCATGAACATCACGGCGAAAGTGAAACGTACTATATTCTTTCCGGTACGGGAGAATATGACGATAACGGCACTAAGCGAACCGTTACGACAGGAGACGTGACCTTCACGCCCGATAATTTCGGACACGGCATTGTCAATATCGGTACGGATAATCTGGTTTTCATGGCGTTGATCATTGTAGACTGAGCGGATAAACCTCATCGTTTTACAGATGAGATTTATTTATTTTATATTATTCACAAATATTATAACTATTTTTAAAAATAATACGTGACAACATTATTTTTTAATGTTATGCTATAAGTAGGAAATACGAAAGAGGTGAGTCCAATGGGCACGGAGCAGGAAAATCATTACCAATGTACGATGATTCAAGTTCTTCCTTTGGATAACGACGACGCGGATACACGATTCTGTTCTAACCGCTGAAAGAAAAAAGGCGGCAGCTGATGGAGTTTGAACCGCAATGAACGTGTAATCACAAATACAGGCAGTCGGAAACAGCGGATGCGATGTCGTCGTGCCAACAGCAATTGCTGATTCGATAGATGAATGTACGGCAGCTTAAATCATGTACTATCCGATTTCAGAGAGGTTAAAGAAAACGAAACCAGCAACAGAAAACTTCCATATACGGAAAGACCCCCGGTAAGCATTTGTCTTTTGTTTACCGGGGGTCTTTCCGTTATGCCCGCAAAACGGCTTCTTTCATGGATCGAACGTACTCGTAAAGGTACGGGCCCGCCGCTTCTCCGTGTACAGCAATAATCCGGACGACAGCGCTGCCGACGATAACACCGTCAGCCAGCTTCGCCAGGGCTGTCGCCTGCTCTGGCGTATTGATGCCGAAACCAACGGCAGCCGGCACATCCGTTACATTGCGTATCGTTTTGATCATATCGTCGATACCCGTTTTTATATCACTGCGCATGCCCGTAACGCCAAGGGAGGAAACGACATACAGAAATCCGCTGCCGACAGAAGCAATCGTTTTGATTCGTTCACGGGAAGTCGGCGCGATCATGGAAATGATATCAATCCCATACGCCGCCGCGGCAGTTGCACATTCTCCCCGCTCTTCATAAGGCATATCGGGCACGATAACGCCGTCGACGCCGACGTCTGCGCACGCCGAAAAAAAGGACTCTGCACCATAGCGAAAAATCGGGTTGACGTATGTCAGAAAAACGAGCGGTATTTGTGATTTTTCCCGAACCATGCGAACCAGACGAAAGACTTGCCCCAAATCGGTGTGAACAGAAAGAGCGCGGATATTGGCCGCTTGGATAACAGGGCCTTCGGCAATGGGATCGGAAAAGGGAATGCCTATTTCCACCAAGTCGGCGCCGGCTCTCTCCATTTCCAGAATAAATTTACAACTTTTTTCAACGGAAGGATCTCCCGCTGTCAAGTACGGAATAAAGGCTTTCCCGCTTTTAAATGCGTTTCCGATCTTACTCATGCAAATCCCTCCCTTTATAGCGTGCAATAGCCGCAACATCTTTATCGCCGCGCCCGGAAACGCAAACGATCAGCACATCATCTTTTTTCAATTTCGGCGCCTCCTGCATGGCGCCGTAGACGGCATGAGCACTTTCGATGGCACAGATGATCCCTTCCGTTTTCGCTAAATATTCAAAAGCCGCAACAGCTTCATCATCCTTTACCGGTATGTATGACGCGCGTCCCGTTTCCTTAAGATACGCATGTTCCGGCCCGATACCCGGATAGTCAAGGCCGGCGGAAAGAGAATAAACTTCGTCAATCTGTCCCTCTTCATTCTGGCAAAAGAGAGATTTCATGCCGTGAAAGATCCCGACTGTTCCTTTTGCCATCGTCGCCGCATGTAATTTTGTGTCAATTCCTTTACCGGCTGCTTCACAACCGATAAGTCGCACATCTTGATCGGCGATAAAATGGTAAAACATCCCCATCGCATTACTGCCGCCGCCGACGCAGTCCATGACGACAGCCGGCAATTTTCCTTCCCGTTCCAGAATCTGCTGCCGCGCTTCCTCACTGATGACGGATTGAAAATCGCGGACCATCATCGGAAACGGATGGGGGCCCATCGTGGATCCGATGACGTAATGCGTATCGTCCACACGGCTGACCCACTCACGCATAGCTTCGTTGACAGCGTCTTTGAGCACTTTTGTTCCCGTCGTAACGGCGTGAACGGTGGCGCCGAGAAGTTCCATGCGGTACACGTTCAACGCCTGGCGGACCGTATCCTCTTCTCCCATGAAGATCTCACATTCCAACCCGAGAAAGGCCGCCGCCGTTGCCGTCGCGACCCCGTGCTGGCCGGCGCCGGTCTCGGCAATGACGCGGGTCTTTCCCATCTTCTTTGCCAACAGGCATTGGCCGAGGGCGTTGTTTATTTTATGCGCCCCCGTGTGGTTCAGATCCTCCCGTTTCAGATAAATCTTGGCGCCGCCCAGATCCTTCGTCATCTTTTCGGCGTAATACAGTAATGACGGCCTGTTCGCATAAGACGTAAACAAGTCCTTCAACTCCGACTGAAAGGTCGGATCGTTTTTATAATACGCGTATTCTCTTTCCAAGCGATGGATCTCGTTCATTAACGTTTCCGGTATATACTGGCCGCCAAAAGATCCGTATCTTCCTGTTTCCATTATAGTCCCTCCTGCCGCGCCGCCGCTCTGGCAAACGCCATAAATTGTTTCATTTTTGTTCTGCTTTTATGCCCGTCTCTTTCGATGCCGCTGCTCACATCGACAGCAAAGGGCCTGCGCCGAGCCGCCTCCCGCACGTTATGTAAAGAAATACCGCCAGCTAAGAAAAAAGGCCGTTCCAAAGACGGTAACAGCGACCAGTCAAAGGGTCGCCCCGTACCGCCGCTACCGCTGTCAAGCAGAATATAGTCTGCCGAACTGGCTTGTGCCCGCCGCAAATCCACAGGTGAGTTGACAGCGAACGCTTGTATTAGCGGCGCATCCGTTAAACGGCGCAAATTCTCGATGTACTTTTCATCTTCATGGCCGTGCAACTGTACCCATTGAATCGTTCCGTCCCGCACAAGAGCGGCGATCTCCGCTGCGGCGGCATCGGCGAAAACGCCGACAGCGGCAATGGATACATGCAGCTGTCGCCGCAGAATTCCCGCCAACTGCGGTGAAATACGCCGTTTCACGCCGGCAAAAACGAAGCCGGCAAAATCAGGCCGCGTTTCATTCGCCCAAGCAACATCACAAGGTCTTGTCAATCCGCACAGTTTGATCTTCATACCTCCTCCCTGCCTGCCAACATGGCCAGGTCACGTTTTTTGTCCCGACTGCGCATCAGCGTTTCTCCAATCAAGACGGCGTCGGCACCGGCAGCCTCCAGGCGTTGCACATCAGCCCGCGTCTTGATACCGCTTTCGGCGACAAAAAGCACGGACGGCGGCACGCGCTTACGCAATATCAGACTGGTGTCAAGGGATACGCTAAAATCCCTCAAATTCCGATTATTGACACCGATAATAGTTGCGCCGCAGGCTAATGCCCGATCAATTTCCGCTTCATCATGCGCTTCGACGAGAACAGACAGTCCCAACGCCGTTGCCAGCTCATGAAATGGCTGCAGTTCATCGTCACAAAGAACGGCGCAGATCAAGAGGATGGCAGACGCACCGCAGGCCTTGGCCTCATATATCTGATAGGCATCAACGATAACGTCTTTTCGCAATACCGGAATGGAAACGGCGGCGGCGATTTCCCGCAAATGCGTCGTCGAGCCTTGAAAGTACTCTCGCTCTGTAAGGACAGAAACGGCGGCAGCACCGGCCGCCTCATACGCCGCCGCAATAGAGCGATAGGGAAATTCTTCGGCAATAACGCCTTTTGAAGGCGAAGCCTTCTTTACTTCACAAATAAAGGACATGCCCGGCTGCGCTATGGCTTTCTGAAAGGGGAAGTCCCGTTGCGTGGGAAGCGACAAGGCCCTCGCTTTCATCACTTCCGCTGAAACAATCGCCCGATCGGCGGCAACATTACGTAAGGCCGCTGCCTTCAAATCATCCAAAATCATATTCGTACCTCCTCAAACGCAGTGGCTTAAGGTGATGAACCGTTGCAGCCGTTCCAATGCCGCGCCGCTGTCGATCAGTTCGCCGGCCAAACGGATTCCGTCGTCCAGCGTCGCCGCCTTGCCGCTGACATAAAGGCCGGCCCCGGCGTTCATTGCCACGGCCGTACGGCGCGTCCCCTTTTCTCCGCCCAGAACGGACAACGTAATTGTCGCATTTTCCGCCGGTGTACCGCCGATAATCTCCGCTTTCCGTCCCCGCTTCAATCCAAACCGTTCCGGTTCGATCGTATACGTCTGAAATGCATCGCCATTGAATTCGCAAACCTTCGTCACCGCCGAAGGCGAGATCTCATCCAGCCCGTCTGTCCCAAAAACCACCATACCCCGTTTGACATCCAAACCCCGCAAAGCGCGCGCCATCGGTTCCAGAAGCGCTTCCTCGTACACGCCCAGGACCTGGTAAGCGGAACGTGCGGGATTGGTCAACGGTCCAAGCAAATTAAACACCGTCGGCGTATGCAGTTCCCTGCGTACAGGCGCGACATACTTCATTGCCCAATGATACGTTTGCGCGAAAAGAAAACAAAAGCCGACTTCTTTAAGCAGCGTCAGACAAGCGGCCGGAGCGAGTGATATTCGCGCGCCCAACGCTTCCAACACATCGGCAGCGCCGCTCTTTGAGGTAGCTGCCCGATTGCCGTGTTTAGCCACATAGCAGCCGCCGGCGGCGCAAACGAAGGCCGATGTCGAGGAAATGTTGAAGGACTGCGCATGATCGCCGCCGGTCCCGACAATTTCCAACAACGGCAGCGGCGTTTTTACCGGCGTCGCATGATTGCGCATAGATCGGGCGCAGGCCATGATTTCTTCCGCCGTGGCTCCCTTCGCCTGCAGGGCGGTCAAAAACGCCGCCGTTTCCACAGCCATCGCCTTGCCTTCCATGATCTCGTCGATAACGGCGCCGGCTTCAGATATACTCAAATTTTCATGATTGATCAATCGTACCGTACTTTCCCCTATCATCCTATGTTCCCCCTTATTATGTATATGTAACAATAAAAAATTATGCCTGGTTCAAAAAATTCCGTATCAGCAACGGTCCCTGCGGCGTCAATATGGATTCGGGGTGGAACTGCACTCCGTAAACAGGCGCTTTTTTATGACCGACAGCCATGATCTCTCCTGCCGCCGTCTCCGCTAAAATTTCCAACTCCGGCGGCAGCGTCATCCGTTCGGCCTGCAACGAATGATATCGGCCGACATCCATTTCCGGCCCGAGTCCATGGAATAACGGTTCTTCGCGCAAGATCCTGGCCACAGACTGTTTGCCGTGCATCAAGGTTCCTGCATAAGTCACGGTGCCGCCGAACGCTTCGCAAATAGCCTGATGTCCCAGACAAATGCCGAGAATCGGCACCTTTCCGCAGAAGTGGCGAACCACCTCTTCACAGATACCCGCCGCGGCAGGCCGTCCCGGACCTGGCGAAAGGACGATGTAATCCGGTTTTCGCGCCGCCAACGCGGCGACGGACTCGGCGTCATTGCGGATAACGGCGATGTCCTCGTCGAATTGTCCCAAAAGCTGATAAACGTTGTATGAAAAGCTGTCGTAATTATCAATGAGCACGATCATCTGTCGATCCCTCCGTTCGCCGTTTCCAATGCCGTCACGATGGCCTGCGCCTTATGCACGCATTCCTGATATTCCGCTTCCGGCCGACTGTCAGCCACGATACCGGCGCCGGCGCGAACATAAACGATGTCATCCTTTTTATAAGCCAACCGAATGGCAATAGCCATATCCATATTTCCCGTAAAGTCGATATATCCGACGGCGCCACCGTAAATTCCGCGCTTGCAGTCTTCCAACTCGTCAATAATCTGGCAAGCCCTGATCTTCGGAGCGCCCGACAAGGTTCCTGCCGGCAGAACGGCGCCGATCGCGTCGATTGCCGTCTTGCCGTCGCCTATCTCGCCGGTGACAGTAGAGCCGAGATGCATGACATGAGAAAAACGGAGAATATCAAGATACGTTTCGACGTGAACGGTGCCGAACTTACTGATACGTCCCAGATCATTGCGCCCCAGATCGACCAACATGTTATGTTCGGCCAATTCCTTCGGATCGCGCACAAGTTCTGCCGCCAACGCTTCGTCTTCACGCGACGTCCGGCCGCGGCGACGCGTGCCTGCCAGCGGAAATGTGGACAGCGCGCCGTCTGTCAGACGAATCAGCGTTTCCGGTGAGGATCCGGCTATTTCTACCGTCTCGCTGCACAGGTAAAACAGATACGGCGACGGATTCAACGTTCGCAAAACGCGATAGGCATCAAAAAGACTGCCTTTCGCTCTCGCCTTCACCCGGTTGGAAAGAACAACTTGGAAAATCTCCCCTTCTTTGATATAGTGTTTTCCTCTTCGTACCATTGCACAGTATTCGTCTTTTGTAAAAAGAGGCTGAAACGATGTCTGCAGCCGTAACGGCGCAGGATATACGCTTCTGCCGCACCGCAGCGCACGCGCCATATCTGCCAATTCCCTCAACGCCTGCGAGTAATTTTTTTCAGCCTCGTCGAGACGAACATTGACAATCAAGACGATCTGTTGTCGCCAATGATCAAAAGCAACGACCTTATCAAACAGCATCAGCTCGAAATCGGCGAACCCGCCTTCATCCTCACCATGCAACTGCAACGACCTTTCACTGCAAGCGACATAATCATAGGAAAAGTAGCCCGTAAAGCCGCCTGTAAAGGGCGGAAGATTCGCCAATCGCGGCGCTCGGTAATGTTGTAAAACCGTCTGCAACACCGCCACAGGGTCCTCTCTCATCTCCGTACCGCCACCTGCGTCCTTTATCTGTATGACGCCGTCTTTACAACGCATCTCCATTGACGGCGCAACGCCAATGAACGTATACCGCCCCCAACGCGTAGCATCCTCCATGCTTTCCAGCAGGCAACAGCGTTTACTTTCCCCTCTCAATCTGCATAACGCCTCTACCGGCGTGCAGGTATCGGCATACAAGGTCGCCGCAACCGGCACAATATCGTACGACTTACGATATTGAAGAATCTCATTCAACGACATCGTTTCCATTTTTGCTTCCCCCATTAACAAAANAAAAAAAATCCGTCCATGACAAATACCTTGTCAAGGACGGATACAGTTCCGCGGTGCCACCTTGTTTTAGGATATGACTCCTACGCTCGACGGAATACCAACATATTCCCGGCAACTGACGTATGCCCTCACGTCGCAGAATACTCGGCCCCGGCCTTTCCCTGCGCCCTCAGCGGTCCATTTGACGAGCTGCGTTCTACCGGATCTCACCATTCCGGTTCTCTGTAAGTGCACGACTTCGCCGTTACTTCCGCGTCTTAGGTTTTGTAACCAATATGTGTTGTTGAACTAGATAATACGCTTCACCATTTCATTTGTCAACAACTTTTTATTTATACGGAAATATTTAGTTAAAATAGCGAACAGGTGCGCCTTAGTATAAAGGCACACCTGTTTTTCCGTTTAGGCTTATTTTTTATTCCTTTGGACAAACCGTTCCATCCGATTCAACGCTTCTTTAATCGTTTCCATCGAAGCGGCATAGGAAATACGGATAAATCCTTCGCCACTGGCGCCGAAGGCCGATCCCGGCACGACAGCCACCTTTTCTTCCTTGACAAGACGTTCACAAAATTCCGCCGAAGTCATGCCTGTACTGCGGATATCGGGGAAAATATAGAAAGCGCCTTTCGGTTCAAAGACGTTCAGGCCTATCTTTTTCAAGCCTTCATAGATAACCTTACGACGGCTGTCATATTCCTGACGCATGGCTTGAACTTCTTCGTCACAATCCCGCAACGCCGTAATCCCGCCTTGCTGCGCCTGCGTATTGGCACACATGATGGCATATTGATGCAGCTTCGTAATAGCCGCCAATCCTTCCCGCGGCGCGCAGACATAACCGAGGCGCATGCCGGTCATGGCCCATGCCTTGGAGAAGCCGTTGAAAACGATCGTCCGTTCCCGCATGCCCGGTAATTTGGCGAAGGAGGTGAACTTCGTATCGCCGTATACCAATTCACAGTAAATTTCATCGCTCAGAACAACGAGATCGTGTTCTTCTACAAACTTGGCAATCGGCATCAGTTCTTCCGCCGTCATTACCGTACCGGTCGGGTTGTTCGGATAGCCGATAACCAGTGCTTTCGTCTTCGGCGTAACGACTTTTTCCAGATTTTCCACGGTCAGCTTGAAGTCGTCTTCCGGATAGGTCGGCACGAACACGGCTTTGCCGTGAGCCATTTCAACGGCTGCCGGATAGGCAACATAAGCCGGGTCCGGAATAATGACTTCATCTCCGGGCTCAACCAGGGAAATCAGCGCCATAGTCAGCGCTTCCGATACGCCGACGGTAACGAGGATTTCATCTTGCGGATCGTAAGTCACACCGTAATGAGCGGCAAAGTAATCGGCAATAGCCTGCCGCAGTTCCAGCATGCCTGCATTAGCCGTATAACTCGTATCCTTGGCATCCAAGCTGGCCTTCATGGCATTCAAAACCTTGTCAGGCGCAGCAAAATCAGGCTCCCCGATACTTAACGACAAAACGCCTTTCACCTGCGCGGCAATATCAAAGAATTTACGAATTCCCGACGGTTTCATATCCTGTACATTTTTTGCTACTTTCTGATCCCACTTCATCATTCACGCACCACCTTTCTATAAGTTAATTGACACCAAAACACGCGTTACCCCGTCTATAACACTATCCACTTCCCTTCTTATGCGCCGGCTGGCGGCACAAGTGATATTAGCCATATCACTTTACGACGAGAATTTTATATACAGAATACATTCTGCGCTTTACTACTTTTTCATCATACTCCATTTTATATGCCCTGTAAATTATATTCATATCATAAATGCGTTTTTATCATTTTATTCTTATTTATCATGCTATTCATTTCTAAGCTGCACAGCACTTCCTTCTTCGTAGGCAAATCGCAACAGCTCCGTTTATACGCGTCAAAACAACGCCGGCAACAGGTTACACTGCCGAAGTCCGTGCTGTCTCCTAAAAAGACGCGTGACTCGATTGTATCGCCAGACACACCCCGGCAGAACCACCAACTGGCGACAAAACTGCACGGCAATTATGGCGAAAAAAAGCAGAGCGGTAATGTATAGTAACGTTACCGTTCTGCACGTCATGGCTATGCCTCGCGAACTGACAGTCGCGCCGTTTCACACGCTGCCATCTTCCCTTATCAAGCCTCATCTCGCGGCGACCGATCAGCAATTAACGCATACTGTTTGACTCCGCTCTCCACCGTGTACGAAATACGTTGACGGCTGCACAGGTATTCCAGATGCGCCAACGTTTCACCTAAAGCGAACCACTTCTGTGTCGGCGGAAAAGCAGGCCATTGTTTCCCGCGCATGGACCAAGTCATATGCGGCGCTATGGCAAATGCGGAAAGACGACCGTATCGTCGCAAAATCCCCTCCACTTCCAACAGCCGCCGCCGATGGTGGTCGTGAAGCTCGGCAATCCGCTCGACAATGGAGATCCGTCCCTTGCGGTGACCGGGCAGTACAAGGCGAACCGGAAGATTCCGCACCTTATCAAGGCTGTGCAGATATTGCGCCAGCGAATCCTTCATGTTGGACCAGACCTGAATATTCGGCGTAATATCAAAAAGGATGTGATCGCTCGTAAAAAAGATTTTCTCCTGCGGCAAATACAGACAGCAGAGCCCTTTCGTATGGCCCGGCGTATGAATGACTTGCACTTCCGTTCCGGCCAGTTGCAGGCGGTCGCCGTCTTCGACAAAATGAGCCGTGAAATTCGGATCAGGCGAATAAAGCCGGGCATGATTGGAAAATTGCAATTTAATATCCGCCTCCGGCATGCCTTCACGCATGAAATTTTCTTCTGTAAAGCGCCACGTAGAGCCGTCTTTTGAATCCTGCAAATACGTGTAATCGACGGCGTGCATATAGATAGTGCTGCCGGCAGCCGCAAAATCACCGACCAAACCGGTATGATCGGCATGAAGGTGCGTCAAAAACAGATCCGACCGGCGCAGATCGATATCCAATTCGGCCAAGGCGCCGAAAAGATCGCGCCGGCATTCGGATCTGTTGAATCCCGTATCAACGATCAAGTTTCGCGTTTCACCTTTAATGACATAGGCGTTCAGATACCGCAGCGGATTGTCCGGCAGATTCACTTCAATCTGATAGATATGGGGATGAAAAAAAAGTCGTTTAATCATGGAATGCTCCTCGCCTATAGAAATACTCTCTGTTTTGTCATTATACCACACGCCTTTATGTTATAATATGATTAGCAGTTCACTTATCGTATCTATTTGCCAAGGAGGCATGATATTCATGAAAACACCGGGAAAGAAAGTGAAAACGTCCCTTTTGGCCTGTCTTATTGCCGTCAGCTGCGGCGCCGCCGTTGTCCCGTCGGCAACAGCCGAAGCCTTCAGCCTCGGAAATCTCGGTACTATCGGCACCTTGATTAATGCCGGCGCCGAATATATTTATCTCGACCAACAGTTACGTTATCTGGATAATGAAGGACGCGACGATTTTATGAAGCAGATCAAAAAAAAATACGGCGTCAGCACCGATGAGCGCGCCAATGCCATGCTGACCCGGATCGTGACCAATCTCTCCGCTTCCATTGCCCAGACGGATCCGTCAATTACGAAAAAGCCGTACAACTATTTTGTCAACGAGGACAAGGACTTCAACGCGTTCTGTACCATAGGCCACAACTTAAGCGTCAATATCGGACTCTTCGAGCCGTTGAATTATAATGAAAATGAAATTGCCTTCATCGTCGCCCACGAAATGGGACACGGTCAAAAAGGACACCCCATCAGCGGTATCAAAAAAACGATGCCGATTTCTCTCATCGCTTCCATTGCCGGCGCCAACGGCGGCGCTGCCGAAGTCGGATCAGCCATCCTCTCCCAAATCGGTACGGCCAAACTCATCACAAAGCCGATGGAAATAGAGGCTGACGCACTCGCCTTCACCTACGCCGTCAACGCCGGTTATAATATCGGCGGCGGCGCCGCCGTATGGCAGCGCGTCCTCGATCACGCCGACGGCAAGACGAAGAGCAGCGGGGTAATGGAACTGTTTAACGACCATCCGACAAATATCAACCGCCTGAAGACCTACAGCGAAGACATTACGAAATGGAGCAACGGCGTTGTCAAGGTTAACGGAGACAGCGGTATGATTTCGCTGCACGACAAGGATTGGTACAAACCGGAAACGATTGATTCCATGTCGGGAAAAGAACGGGCGTATTTAATCGCCGGCAATTTGTCCGCCGTGTACCACAATGATAAAACAACGACAGAAAAAGCCTACAGAGGCGAAGACAATATCCTTTACGTCGGCAAACAGCCGATCATGGATCTGGCGCCGGAAAAGGCCCCCGAAGAAGTTACGGCATCTTTACAGAAACTGCTATAAACAACGGTACCATAAAACCTGATTCATTTCGTATGAATCGGGTTTTATGGTACAATAGGAAAGGGAAAGGAGGAATGTGTAACGTATGACCCAGGAAAAAGAAATGAAACTGGCCGTCTTAATCGATGCCGAGAATATATCGAACAAATACATCAACATCATCATTTCCGAAGCAAATAATTTGGGAAATGTCGTGTATAAGAGAATTTACGGCAATTGGACAACACCGCAGATGGCTTCATGGAAAAACATCATCCTTGACAACGCCATCCAGCCGATACAGCAATACAGCAATACGATCGGCAAGAATTCATCCGATTCGGCGCTGATTATTGACACCATGGACCTGCTCTATCAGAGCAGTCTCGATGCCTTCTGCATCATTTCATCGGACAGCGATTTCACGCGTCTCGCCTCACGGCTGCGCGAATCACAGAAATATGTCATCGGTATGGGCGAGAGCAAAACGCCTCGATCCTTTATTTCTGCTTGCAATCGTTTTCTCTACCTCGATGTGCTGTGGTCCGAAACCCACGAAGAGGAACATGCGGCCCCGCCGGCCCGACAGGAAACGCACGGCACTACCGCCGTTTTGCCGCCTGTCACGGAAGTGACAACGTCATGTCCCTTAAAAGAAGAAACGACTTCGGGTAAAGATTTTATGACGATCAAACAGGCGCTGATCAAGTTGGCGGAAGAAAATTCCGATGATACGGGCTGGATTTTTTCCGGTACCTTAGGAAATCTGCTGAACAAGCAATTCTCAGACTTTGATGTCCGCAATTTCGGTTACAAAAAATTTGTTCCCTTCATTGAATCATTGAATCTCTTTGAAGTCAGCACGACGACAGATGAAAAAAACAAAACGGTTAAACACAATTATTTCAAATTGAATCCCCATCGGCCGATACAACATCACCGCACACCGCATCGCCGCAAATAAAAACGAACCGGGCCTGTAGTAGGTCCGGTTCGTTTTTATGTTTCCTTCATGATCTCGTTGTTAAAAATTTCTTTTCCCAGCGTTTGGATCCAGAATCCGATAAGCTGTCCGTATGCGCCGTTGCCGTCTTCGGAAACGGACTGCAACAGCTGCGTCATGAATTGCTGCGCCCAGGTGTACCCGTAGCGCTCAAATACGCCCTTCCCGGATAAAGCGGGAACTCTTTCGATGAGCGGCAGAAAAACATCCTGCGTCACGTTGAGAAGCCGCGCCGTAATCGGGTAAACGTAACCGGAACCGGCCTTGCCCTCTTCCATGAACACCAATGCCAAGGAATCGGACCGGCCGGCGCCGTCAGCATAATCGAGATGATACGCTGCTAACGGCAGTTTCTGCCGGTCGGCTTCTTTGATAAGACGGTACGCGCCGTACTTGATCAGTTCATAGAGCCTGTCGTCATAACCGGACTCCATTTCGATGAGCTTCTCGCGCCATTCGCCCCACGTTAAAACGGCCCGGCAACGATAGTCGTCGAAAGATGCTTCACCGGTGAAGGCCTGAACGGCAGCGGCGCTGACTTCCAGTTTCGGTTCCGGAATGTGCCAAATCAACAGTTTTTGGTCCCTGTCACCGTAAAGACACTGCGACTCCACCTGTACGGCAGCGTCACAGTGAGGACAAGTATAAAAAAACAGGCCTTCGTCCGTCAGCACACGGCGGCGCAGCGCGCCGTCGGCGGCATCAATATAATCCCAAGTGGCAAAAGTTCCGTCTGTCCCGCAAGCGGGGCAGCGCAAAGATAACGTTACGGCATGACTCTTCGTTTCCATCAGTTGCTCTCCTCATATACTTGTAAGATCGAATCGGCAAGTACGTTCAGTGTCATAAAATTCCAATCTTCGGCCTCCCTTGAAGCAGCCCGGATAACAGGGTTGATCGCTTTCATGTTCGCGGCAAACCGAGACGGCTCCGGCAGCGGTTCCGCCGTCAACAACAACGCCAAGGCGGCAACCGTTTCCGCCGTCGTCCGGCCGCGATGCCAAGCCTGCAAAAGAAGCAGGGTGAGCTGCCGCACCACGGCAGCGCAGGCAGCCGCGTCAGCACAGACGAAATCAATCTGCTCGGCAAAAGCACCGCCGCGCAAGACGGCAGGCGCCAAAAGAGCCACAGCTTTCTGCAAGGGGAAACGTTTATCTTCCACGCTGATAAGCGAAACCGCCAGGTGCAGGAGTGTATTCTCTCGAGCCAGCCGCAAAGCCGCTTCACAGGCGCTGACCAAAAGGGCCGCTTCATTTTCCGTGCCGCCGCGCCAAAACGGTCCGACGGCATGAATGACATAACGCGCCGGCAGTTTGTATCCATACGTTATTTTGGCCTCTCCCTGCCGGCATCCTTGCAAAGACCGGCAGGCCGCGGTCAGGGAAATGCCGCCTTTGCGATGGACGGCAGCTGCCACCGCGCCGCCGCCGAGTAAGGTCGTACCGGCGGAAATGATGATCCCTGCCGCTTTCGAATCCGTTATATCGCCTTTAAAAACACGCAGCCGCATCGTCCCCTCCTGAAGCGTTCCGCTTTCATTATACCATACACGTTGAACCCAAATTTATTTGACAAAGATCGTAATCGCCTGCTTCAACCGTTCGACGGCTCCCAAATCATTCTGTTTGACCGCTTCGACAAGGCAATGATCGATATGATCCTTCAAAATGACTTTGCTGACGCTGACGACGGCCGAATCGACGGCTGCCAGCTGAATCAACACATCGCTGCAATCTCTGCCGCCCTCAATCATACGCTTGACCGCCTCCAAATGGCCGCTGATACGGGCCAAGCGATTGATGACAATTTTTTCCTGCTGATGATATCGGCCGCAGTGAGCGGACTGCGACCGGTCTCCGTCAGCAGTCGGTACAGGCAATTCCAAACAGCGTCTGGCTTTGACAAAATAGATCGTCCCGTCATCAACGGCAGCCGTTACAACAAACCCTGCGCCGGTCAGCAACGTGCTCATGACATCGATCGCCGGCAAGGCTGCCTCTCCCTCCGCCAGGTGTCCCGGATTCATGGCATTGACCTTTTGCCGCCCCTGATCATGCATAATAATCAAATCGCCGCCGTCTCTGACGGCAGAACCGATCTGTTTAATGAACCGGTGCGTATTCTTGCTCATGTGCGGGTAAAAGTCAAAGCATAAAACCGTATCGTACGTTCCCGGCGGCACATCATATTTTAAAATATCTTTTTCGATAAAAGAAATCCCCTCCAAGGCGCCGTACTTTTCCTTCGCCTTGGTCAACATCGCTTTAGAATAATCGAGAGCGTCAATACGGCCGCCGCCGAGGCGCGCATGCAAATAGGGCAGCAAGACGCCGGTGCCGCAACCGACGTCGAGAACGACGGCCGCCGCCGGTATGTCGGCAAGGTCAAGGAGCCGACCGATCAGCGCCGCGTCTTCTTTCCTGTCACGATCCCAATTAGCCGCGTAATTATCAAAAAACATATGTTCTTTATCCATGCCAAGATTCCTCCTCTTCGTTCCCCTCAAAAGCGGCGCCTCTCAACGGGCCGTTTTCGTCAGCAGCCGCCCGTCAAAGCCGGTTTATCCCGCAAATACACCGCAATCCCGCTTCTCCCGCTATGTACTCTTCTTAGTATACAATCATATGCGACCGTTTCCTATCCCTCCCCCCGCGGTTTAAGGGATAAAAAACGCAGCCGCTTCTCATAAAGCGTGCAGCAAGAAACGTATCCTTGCGTTTTACCGGATAAATGTCTTTCTTGGATGATTCGGGACCGCAAAAAAGGCATGGGCTAAAAGCCCATGCCTTTGACAATATGATCGATTGCCGGCTATACGGCAACGAAGTTGCTTTATAGGAACCCTCACATTTCTGCAGGAGCAAAAGCTCTTAGCGGAAGAGACCGCCGGAAATGACGAGCTTCTGAATTTCATTCGTGCCTTCGTAGATCTGTGTGATCTTGGCGTCGCGCATCATGCGTTCTACGTGATATTCTTTCATATAGCCGTTACCGCCGAGCATCTGCACGCATTCCGTCGTAACCTTCATCGCCACATCGGTGCAAGTCATTTTAGCAATGGCAGCAGCCGTCGTAAACGGTTTTCCCGCTTCTTTCAATTTCGCTGCTTTATAAAGAACCAATTTGGCTTTTTCAATATCAGCATACAATTCAGCCATCTTGAAGGCCAGATACTGCTGCTTGAAGAGCGGTTTGCCGAACTGTTCACGCTGTTTCAGGTAATCTCTGGCAATTTCAAATGCTCCTTCAGCGATACCGAGAGCCTGCGCACCGACACCGATACGGCCGCCGTCCAACGTCTTCATCGCCAACTTAAAGCCTTCGCCCGGTTTGGCAATCATTTGATCGGCAGATACCTTCACGTTGCTCAAGACCATTTCAGATACTTGCGCCGAGCGAATCCCCATTTTGTTTTCGATCTTGCCGACATGGAAGCCGGGCGTGCCTTTTTCGACAACGAAAGCTGCCATGCTCTTTGTTCCTACAGAAGGATCGAGGAGGCAATATACGACAGTGTAATCGGCCAGAGGACCATTGGTATTGAAAATCTTCGTGCCGTTCAATACATAACCGTCACCGTCCGGAGTGGCGATCGTCTGCTGCCCTGCAGCATCGGAACCGGCACTGGCTTCTGTCAGCCCGAAAGAGCCGATAGCTTTACCGCTGGCAATAGGCGAGAGAAAACGTTTTTTCTGTTCGTCTGTGGCATTGGAGTACATGACACTGCCGCCGTAAAGAGACGTATTGACAGAGAACCCGATACCAAAAGACGCATCAATTTTGGAAACTTCTTCTACTGCAAGAATATATGCGAGATATCCCGTATCAGTGCCGCCGAATTCCTGTGGATAGCAGAGACCGTACATCCCCATGTTGCCGAATTCCTTGAACGCTTCAAGGGGGAATTCCGATTTTTCATCGCGTTCAACAACACCGGGAGCCAATCGTTTTTGTGTGAATTCACGAACTTGATTTACGATTTCCTGTTCTTGTGCGCTGAGTTCAAAATCCATTCTGCATCTCTCCTCTGTAGTTGTATATCACTTTCCATGTATTTATTATGAAGGGTTATTCTACCAATAATTTGCAATTACTTACTAAATAAAGTTTACATTAATGTAAACTTTCCCAAAAGCTTTATGAGACTCAATATATATATCAATAACACCATTGTTGTTTATTTGTGGTACAAAAAACCATTTGTCTAAACTTTGTTTTTCTTCATGTACGGCTGAATTAACATATCTCATAAGTTTCACTCCTTCTATCGTTTTTTGTATTTGTATAAGGACATTTCGTATTAAGAAATATCTTGGTTAAATAATATCATGAGTAGTCGACTATGTCAATAGATTTCTCATACAGTATCTCCATTAACTTTCTAGATACACAAAAGGCTTTCCCGCAGGAAAGCCTTTTATATCCCTTATTCCGCCTTAAAAGAAACGGCCGCATTGCCGACACGACTAAGCAACTCAACCAATTTCTCACGATCTTCAACAGAAAAATCTTTTAATACGTCATCATTCAATTCTTCAATACACTGCAATACTGCATCCTTGATCTTTAATCCTTCCGGCGTCACTTCAACGCGAATACTCCTTCTGTTATTCGGATCCAACACCCGATCGATCAGCCCCCGCTTCTGCATTCTGTCCAGAACGCCGGATATGGTTGAGTTTTCCACACGCAGGTTTTGCGCGATTTCTTTAGGAGTTAACGAACCATCACGCCAAAGACAGGCCAACACGCCGTATTGTCCCGGCGTGATACCGAAATGCGACAAATTTTCCGAGAAGGTTAAGAAAACTTCATGCTGCGCCACTGTCAGCAGAAAGTTTATACATTGATTATAGTCCACGACTCTCGTCCTTCCTCTAAGTAAGATAAAATATTCACGTACTTTTATATAGTTTATCATAAATAAAGGAAGATTACCAGAAAAGCCGCTCTTTCCGCATAACCTCGTTTTTCCTATAAACGGACTTTTTTATTTTCCCTTATTCCCAGCGCTCGGCCGTTGACACAGTCCCGCACGCCCTGTCCGTTGCAGAAAGAAATAATATTGGCCGCCGTTCCGTTTCCCTTAGCCGCCCATGACTGCCGCGTCATGCCGCCGATATGAGGCGTAATAATGACATTGTCCATTTGGTACAACGCATGCTGCGGCGGCAGCGGTTCGATGTCAATGACGTCAAGTGCCGCCTTGGCAATTTCCCCCGTCCTGAGGGCTTCCGTCAAGGCCGTCGTATCAACGGTATCCCCGCGGCCGATGTTCAGAAAGAGTGCGCTGTCCTTCATTTTTCGAAAAGCTGCTCTATCGACGAAATGTTTCGTTTCCGCCGTCAACGGCAAGACATCGGCAACGATATCGGCCGCTTTGTACAGCTCATCTGTCGTGACCCAAGTCATACCGGCCGATTCTGCCGCTTCATGGCGGCGTCGATTATGATAAAGAACGGTCATGCCGCACCCTTGCGCCAACTCGGCCAGCCGAAGCCCGATATGTCCCAGTCCCAGGATGCCCATAACGGAACCGCTGACAGTCTGTCCGAAGAGGAACGGCGCCGCCCCGCGGCGCTGCCAGCCGCCGCTCTTGGCATAAGCGCAGTTCTGCGGCAAATTGCGATATGCGGCGAAAACCAACGCCATGCCCAATTCGGCAACAGCTTCCGTACCGATAGACGCCGTATTACAAAAGGGGATCCCCAACGCGGTACAAGCGTCTACGTCAACATTTTCATAGCCGACAAAGGGCTGTATGACAAGGCCCAGCCTTTCTCCTGCCGACAGTATCTCCCTTGTAATCACGCTTTGATAGGCAACGATAAGTATCTGCGCATCGCTGATCTTGCTTTTCAACTCTTCCGCTGTAAAATGCAGTCCCTTTTCCGGCTTTCTGATCTCAAACCTGCCATCCCGTTCCAATGGCGGTAATACGTGTTTATTGATCGGACCGCTTATTAGGACGATCGTTTTATCTGTCATATATCCCCTCTTCTTCCCTGAAATCGGACAACGCCATGCTTTCGCACCGAAAAAAACAGTTCCCCTGCTTCGGTGGACGACGGCCCTTATCTGCGGCTCTTCGCAGTCAGAAAATCAATGGTAATCTTGTAAACGCCCGTTGCCGCTGCAGCCTTCTCGATATAGCGGGCGCCTTCTTCCCGAAAAGCGGGACTGTATTTTGCGACAAACAACTGCAAAGCTTTTCGTTTTTCTTCTCCTTCTATCCGCGTTGCCCGTCCGAAAACGATCACGCTGCTATAGTTCGTACTGAAAGCAGCCGGTAATACCTCCGTTGCTCCGACAACGGTAAATGACACCGTTTCATGAGCTTCCATATTGCGTGACCATAGCCCCCTCGCCGCGGCGCCGTGCAGGTAGATGGCCTTGCCGTCTGTAACGTAACTCATAGGTACGCCGTAAGGATATTCGTCTCCCTGCGTCGACAGAACGCCGTATTCGCCGTCCCGTAAAATAGCCATTCCTTCTTCAGCAGATAATTCTCTATCTTTTCTGCGCATGATTATCGCCCCTTCGCCGCTTTGGCGCGAACCAATTCGATCGCTTCCTTGCCGCTCAGTTTCTCAACAGTCATCGCCAAAATCGTCACTGCCGCCAGCGATTTCTCGACAGACTGCATCACCCGTACCGGGTCAGACGGCAAATACTTCGCGCCGAGCAGCTTAAGCGCCGCAACTTTTGCCGCCTCATCGGTTACCGCATATATTTCTCCAAAGGCAATGGCGCTGCGAAAATAGGTCGTTAATTCTTCCGGAACGATCTGATCCTGATCAATGACACAGAAGGAAACCTTCTGATGGTGAGCAATAGCCTCCAGCTTATGGCCGGATGTAGCCGAATGAAAAAAAATCCGCTTTTCCGCACGGTCATAAACATAGCTGAGCGGTACGGCATAGGTATATCCGTCCTGATCAAGAAGCGCCAGCACACCGGCAGTGCCGCGCTCCATTACGGCAACCGTTTCCGCCTCACTCAACAGTTGCCTCTTCCTTCTCATTTCTCTGAACATGTTGTCGCCCCCTCATCACACCGTACACGCAACGCTATATATCCAAATCAAATATCTTCCCCGGATTCAGAATATAATTGGGATCCAATGCGCGCTTAACCGCTTTCATCATATCCAGTTCATCGGGGTTTGTAAATGCTTTCATCAAGTGTTTGCGTTTAAAGCCGATGCCGTGTTCGCCGGAAAGTCGACCGCCAAGACGATATATGGCGGTATACAGTTCTTGCTGATTCTTTTCAACCTGTTCGTTCCATCGGTCGTAGCTTAATTCTTCATTTTTCAGGATATTTAAATGAATATTGCCGTCACCGGCATGACTGGCAATCCGCGTTATCAGACCGTATTTCCGCGCCAGCTTCAAGATCGTTGCCAGCAGCGCCGGTTCCTGATCGACAGGCACCACAACATCTTCTTTGCAAACGATCCGGCTTTCGGCGCGGACGGCTTCGGCAAAGGCTTTGCGCGCCTTCCAGATACGGGCCGAATCGGCAACGAGAACAGCCGAAGCCCCGTTTTCACTGCAGAGCGCATCAAGGAAAAGAGCCTTGTCATCCAAGTCGTCTTCATCTTTCCCTTCCACTTCGATGATCAGATAATTTCCCTGCGCACTCCCCTGCAGCGGTTCCCCGAGAAAGCGCTCCACCGACTTGATTGTAATATTGTCCATAAATTCCACACATGTCGGCGTTATCCCTGCTTTATCAATTTTGCTGACAATGCCGATAGTAGCATCGACGCTGTCGAAAACCGCCAAGATATCGAGCGTATATTTCGGCTTCGGCAACAGCTTGAGCGTAGCCTTCGTGATAATTCCCAGAGTCCCTTCCGAACCGATGATCAGCTGATCGAGGCAGTAACCGGTCGACTGCTTCTTCAAACGGGCGCCGAGTTCCACGATCTTCCCCAAGGGGGTCACGACTTCAACGGCATATACCTGATGACGCGTCGTGCCGTATTTTACAGCCCGATTGCCGCCGGCGTTCGTTGCAATATTGCCGCCGATCTGGCAAGAGTCGCCACTACAGGGATCGCCGGCATAAAAGAGTCCTTTTTCCTCAGCAGCGCGCTGCAAATCGGCTGTACGCACGCCGGGCTGAACAACGGCATACAACGCGTCCTCATTGATCTCTTCAATGGCATTCATCTTCTCCAGGGACAAAACGATGCCGCCGCAACTGGGAACGGCGCCGCACGCCAGCCCCGTACCTGCGCCGCGCGGCACGATAGGGAAATGATGCTCATTGGCTAAGATGACAACTGCCGCCACTTCTTCCGTCGTCTGCGGAAACACCACCGCCTCCGGCAAATGATGGTACGCCGGATCCGTAACCTCATCGTGCCCGTAAGGCTGCATCGCCTCAACGTCGGTCCAGACATTCTTCTCTCCGACAATAGTCCGGAGCTGCGCCGCAATATTTTCAGTTACCTTAGTATAGTTCATTTCCTTCACTCCCATATGCAGAAACCCACTTCTGCTATTTACCCATTTACATGCTATCATTGTATCAATTTCCGCATAAAAGATAAAGCTGCGGGAAACAGACGGCGGCAACGTAAATCCTCTGTTATCGCTCCGATCACCATTCCGTTCCTTTTTCTCCCGTCCTTAAAGCGATCTTTTTCGGCAAAACGATTTTTGCTCGCCAAGAATACACGTTATTTCTTTGAAAATACGTTGACGCACTGACTTTAATCCGTTACGGGCCTTGAAACTACAGGTATGACAAAAGGAGAGGCCTCTTCAGCCTCTCCCAAAATGATGCTATCTCGTATCTATCTTCTGCCATACAGCGCTATTGGCGACGGTCGCCTTGATTCTTGTGCAGCATAATATCCAGCACTTCATCATCTGTCTGCTGCATCCCCTTGGACGCCAGGAGTCCGATATTGCGAATCGATTCCTCCACATCATTGGCAACGAGTCCGTCGTCGCCGCTGACACGCGTCCCGTTCAACGCTAATACCGTCGCCTTATAAGCCGCACTGACAGCCGTTGATACCTTCATAGAGCAGCTGTTGGCAGCGCCGTCACAGATCATTCCCGCAACGTCGCCGGTCATCGAGCAGATAACCTGGCCGATCCGCTCCAGCCCATGTTCCCTGTCGAGCAACCAGGCCATTCCGGCTGCAGCCCCCATGGCGGCTGTAACGGTAGCACAAAAAGCGGAAAGCTTCGGCAAGTACCCGTGAATATAAATCGCCGTCATGCTCGCCAAAATCAGCGCGCGAAGCCGCGTTTCCTCATCGGCATGAAGATAATCGGCGACAACGGTAACCGGTTCCGTCACGGCTATTCCCTGATTCCCTGATCCCGAATTCGTCATGGCCGGATACGCAGCACCGCCCATGCGGGCGTCAGAGGCCGCCACCGTGCGAATCAGGATCTCATTCTGCAAATCTTTCCCCGTCATACCCGACTCCTGAGCATCCTGCAACGTACGTCCTATCTTCAATCCGTACTTGCCGGTCAACCCTTCCTTCGAAAGCGCGTCATTCAGGTCCTCCGCTTCTTTGATAAAACGGATCTCTTCAAGCGGCGCCTGTTCGGCAAAAGCAAGTATTTCCTTTACGGAAAGCGTATGAAGAAAGGCCTTTTTGTCGTCACCTTCGCCGTTATCTTGCGCCGCTGCCGAAAAAATAACTTCGCCGTCTTTTTCAATAGAAAGGATATTCGTATGATCATCGACGATAACGGCTTTAACATAATGCTTTTCACCGTACACGCAAGCTTCGGCATAAAGGACGTGATCCGTTTCCTTATTGACTCCGACGGTAACCGCGCCGTTATCAACCATCATCATGCCCTGCTCCACAACGCTTGCGGACAACTGCCGCAGAACCTGAAGGCCGGCGTCGGCATCGCCGCCGAGAGCCCCGACAGCAGCGGCGATCACGAGCCCGGGACGCCCCGTACCGGGAACCATGACGCCCATGCCGTTCTTCATCAAATTGGCCGAAACACGAGCTTTTACGGAAATAACGTCTTCGCCCAAATAACGGGCCGCCGTTGCCGCCGCAAAGGCTAACGAGATCGGTTCCGTACACCCCGTTGCCGGTACGACATCGCTTTTGATGACAGCAATCATCTTCTGCCACCGTTCATTCGTCATCATTGCACATTCCTCCTCCAGCGTAATCATTATCCATTTTTTACAGTATTGATATATCGGTACACCGTCGGCTCAGAAACGCCAAGCCTCCTTGCCAACGCTCCAATCCCGCCTTTCAATAAAAACAATCCATTGTCATATAAATTTTTTACTACTGCCAGTCGTTCTTTTTGTGAAAACCGTTTCGGATCAACAGCATACTGCATGAGTTCTTTACTAATAATGCTATCAATTGTTTCATCTGCAGTCTGAGACAGATTTTCCGATATTACGGTTAAAAGATTGTTCTCACTTGCCGAATGAATGACCATTTTGCTTTGTTTGTCCCTTTTCAACAGAAATGCATTATCCAACGCATCTCTCACTCGCAAATATTCCTGAAGATTATAATTAATACAAAGAACACCAAGTACCTTCCCGGCATCGTCATGAATAAAATAAGACGACGATCGCAAAATCTGTCCATCCTTATTTTTTCCGAAATAATTGGTAATATATTCCGCCCTTTTATCTTTTCCTAATTGCAACAGTTTTAATACGAAATCCGTCGCAGGACATCCTACTTCCCTGCCGCTAACCTGCCCATTGGCAATCGCAATGACGGAGTGCTCCAAATTCCGCATATCATGCAGCACAACTTCGCATTGATCGCCTAACACCTCCCCAAGAAAAGCTACCAATTTTTCGTACATGACTAATGTATTATTGGTGTCCATTTACTATTTCCCTCTTTTCAAATTACAAAAGCCATTTTTTATTATTTTATTATAACGATAATATATTTTCAAGTTAATACTCTGCATTATTTTTCAAAATTATTTTAGATAAAGGCCCAGTTATATGTTTGTTAAATTAATTTAAATCGGTAATATGTTAAATTTTATTGTATTTTTAGATTGTTATTTTATTATTAATATGATAGCATATTATTATGAGGTTGGCTTTACATATATTGTATGTTATTTTTTATCCCCTACCAACCATCTGTTTTTTTAGTTTATTTTTAAGGAGGGATTTAACTATGGAAGGGTTTCAAGCGTTTTTGACCACTACTCCTGTTTTCGCTCTATTTGTTCTCTGTGCCGTCTATGCTATCGGTGAATTTGTAGGCACTTTCACTAAGGCATGGATACCTTCCGTGTTTGTTGTCGCCATTTTATTTTTAATAGGCTATTGGACAGTCTTTCCTAAAAACATCGTTACGCTTGGCGGGTTAGGCGCTCCTTTAGGAGGAATCATCGCTATTCTGTTGTGTGTAACGCATATGGGGACTGCGATCAGCCTTAAAGAACTGGCCGGTCAATGGAAAATTATTTTAGTCTGCCTCGCAGGTCTTGCAGGGATGATCATCCTTTGTCTCGCATTGGCCGTATTTAACCTCGTTGATTTCAACTATATCGTCGCCGGTCTGCCCCCGCTTACGGGAGGTATTGTTGCCGCTACCATGATGCAAACTGCCGCACAAGAGCTGGGCTTAGAAAAAGCAGCCATTTTAGCAATTTGCATGTACGTATGCCAAGGTTTTGCCGGCTATCCTTTAACCGCCGTAATGTTGAAAAAAGAAGGAAAGCGTTTGCTAAAGGGATATAAAAACGGCGAAATCACCGCAGCAACCACGATTGGCAATATCGACGAAACGAATGGTAAGTTTTCCGTCACTGAAGAAATGACTCACAAAAAGCTTTTCCCCTCTATTCCGGACAAATACTATTCCGTCACCTATTCTTTAGCTACCATGTGCCTGATCGCTACACTCTCCATCGTAGTGAGTGCCTGGACAAGGACATTTATGGGAGCCTATGCCATTAACGCGGCTGTATTAGCGTTAGTATTCGGCATTTTGGCAACGGAATTAGGATTTTTGCGTCCCAATATTTTAATGAAAAACGGATGTTTTAATTTCCTTATGTTCGCTTTAATGATTTTTATATTCTCAGGATTAAGCGGAGCTACGCCTGAACTTTTATCCGAAATTTTAGGACCAATGGTCACCATCATTGTCGTCGGCGTAATTGGCATGATCATACTTTCCGTTCTTGCAAGCAGGTTTTTAAAGATCAGCCCATATATCGCCGTAGCAACAAGTTTAACGGCGTTATATGGCTTCCCGCCAAACTATGTATTAACAGATGAATGCACTACTGCACTGGCTGAAACGCCTGAAGAAAAAGCATTCTTGATGGACAAAATGTTACCTCAGATGATTGTCGGCGGGTTCGTAACGGTTACAATCACGTCCGTAATCATTGCCTCCATTTTTATTCCCTTGTTGCAAAAATAAATACGTACGCTTGAAAGGAGTGCTTCTCGATGAATTTCAAAGATCTATCCGAACAGTTGGAACAATACATTATCGAAAGGCGCCGATATTTCCATGCTCACCCCGAACTTTCTTTCGAAGAAGTAAATACGACAAAAGAAATTGCTAAAGAGTTGACAGCCATGGGATTGGACGTTCACGTCTATCCAGATTACCCCGGTTGCTGGGCTCTGATTAAGGGCGGTAAAGCAACGCCAAAGAGCAAGACGGTCGCTTTACGTGCCGATATTGATGCGTTGCCGGTAGAAGAACATACAGGACTTCCCTTTGCAAGTGAAAACAAAGGGGTCATGCATGCTTGCGGGCACGATTGCCACATAGCCATGTTACTCGGCGGAGTCAAAATGTTACTGTCGCATAAAGCTGAATTGGCCGGCAATGTGAAAATTATTTTCCAAGCTGCAGAAGAATCCTGCTATGGCGCTCGATACTACATAGAAAACGGATTTCTGGACGACGTGGACGCAATATACGGAACACATATATGGGGAGATTTTGATTCACCGTATATGAATTTCGACAACGGCCCGAGAATGGCCAGTTGCGACAATTTCCAAATTATCGTTGAAGGAAAGTCCGCACATGGTTCCGCGCCTCATCAAGGAACAGATGCAATTGTAACGGCTGCCGACATTATCAGCCAAATACAAACTCTGGTGGCAAGGAAAAACAATCCCATTAATCCCCTGGTTATCACTATCGGAGAGATTACCGGCGGACAACGTTTCAATATTATTGCTAACAAAGTAACCATGAAAGGAACGATCCGCACACATTCAAAAGAAGTGCGCGAAAGCGTTGAAGGCTGGATTCGCAACTTGATCGAAAATATTGCCAAAGCCCATGAAGCAAAGGCGACATTGCTATACGAACCATATCTAATTCCTGTCATTAATGAACACGAAACGTTAAACAGTATTGCAGAAAAAGCGGCCATTAAATTATTCGGAAAAGAAGCCCTAGGCCCTCTCGCCAAAATGATGGGAAGCGAAGATTTCGCCCTTTACATGGAAAAGGTCCCGGGAATATTCGGCTTCGTCGGCGCCAGAAACGCCGCTTTGGGAATTGTTGAAAAGAATCATAACGACCGCTTCACCGTTGATGAAAGCGTGCTCAAACGAGGAGCCGCCATGTACGCCCAATTCGCCTATGACTATTTGGAAGCGATGACATCATCCAACTTATAAAACGGTATCTATTCAGAAGGGAGGCATTCGATGTCCTTAAAAGACACTTTGGGAGATTACTCAGCGTATATTCAAAACATAAGAAGGGAGTTTCATCAATATCCCGAGTTAAGCATGCAAGAAGTGAAAACGACAAAGAGGATCGCGGAAAAACTCGAAGAATTGAAAATTCCCCATGAAATCACGCCTAGCGGTATTGGCGTAATAGGAATCATTAACGGCAACCGTCCAGGACGATCGGTTGCTCTGCGGGCCGACATTGACGCACTCCCGGTAACAGAAAAAACAGGCCTGCCGTTTTGTTCTAAAAACCAAGGAATCATGCATGCTTGCGGACATGATACGCACATCGCAATGCTGTTAGGCGCCGCTAAAATGCTTGCAGATAATCGCGATCAAGTCCAAGGACGCGTTTACCTGATTTTTCAACCGGCAGAAGAAATCGGCAAAGGCGCTACGTATATGATGTCTGTCGGAGACTGGTATGAAAAAATCAGCGCTATTTTTGGAGCACATATTTGGACAGATATTCCGGCAGGAAAATTCAGCGTTAAAGCAGGACCGGCAATGGCGGCAACCGACAGGTTTGTAATCAAAGTACATGGAAAGCAATCCCACGGCTCCCAACCTCATGCAGGAATTGATGCCGTTCTCACTGCAGCCGCTATTGCGGTAAATTTACAATCAATCATTTCCCGTCAAATAAATGCGCTGGATACAGCCGTTCTCACAATAGGAACGATACATGGCGGAGATCGCTGGAATATTGTAGGCGGAGAAGCTTCCCTGGAAGGAACCACTCGATACTTTGATCCCTCTATAGGCGCGTTACTGGAAGAAAGAATGAATAGGATCATCAATTCTACAGCCGAAGCGTATGGCGCCACTGCCGAAATTGAATATCTCCATGTCGTCCCTCCCACTGTCAATGACCCAACCTGCTCAGAAATGGTGGCTCATACGATTTCCGACTTGCTGGGAAACGAAGCGTTATTAAACTACGAAAAGGTTATGGGCAGTGAAGATTTCGCATTTTATCAAAAAGAAAAAGCCGGCGGTTTTTTCTTCATTGGTGCGCGGAACCCTGATATAGGGGCTGTTTATTCCAATCACAGCGATCACTTCACGATAGATGAATCCGTACTTCCGTACGGGGCTTTGATCTACGCTCAACTCGCCATCAATTGGTTAAACGGGTGATTTTTTCCTTATGGCCTATACTGATTCTCTACCTGTATTCAAAAGCTTTCGTACCGGAATAAGGTTAAAGAATCCACAAAGAGGTATGCAACGTAAGTTGCATACCTCTTTGTATGTATCGGTCCCGCAAGATGATCATCGGCAATTTTTCGCAAAGAAACAGGCACCCCGGCTTCCGCCTAAAGGGGTGCCTGTTTATCTTTCCAAAAACAAAAAACCTGAACCGGCACATCGATTCAGGTTTTGATTGAAACTGCAATTATGTCCGGCCTATGCCGGCATCTTTTCTCCAGGCTGATGTCTCCATTACTCTATTTTAACGCACTGTTTCTCGAAATAAACCTTATTTTCACAGTTTTTAGAAAAAATAAGGCCATATGCGTATCACACCCGGCTCCCTTTGCGAGGCGTCTCTACGTGTTGGAGACAGCCTTTTTCTTGAAGCATCTTTGTATAATACTCGATAGTGCCAAGAGGCAGTACCAGTTGCCGCGGCAGTTTCCTGCTAAGTACTGTCAGGTCTTTTTTTGAGATATGCTGGAATCGCTTCTTCCTTATCATTTAATTTTATGATCTGCTCCATCCCGGTTTGATCAGTCCTTAGTCTTGTCTTTCAGTCTTGTCAGTTAAACGAACAAGCTCTGCAAATCGCATGTTCATGCAATGTACAGACTAAGCCATTTTTATGGCATCAGTTTTTCAAAATCAGCCTCATTTGAGCAGTTTTTTTTTAAATAGTATCATTTGAGTATCACGCCCCGGTATTCTTTACGATCCGTCAGCATGTTTTTTGCCATTCAATCAACGGCTTAGTTCTGATAAAGCTATTCCCGATTATTTTCATCGTCGATAGACAAATCCAGATTTGCAAATAACCCACAGCTTTAAGTTTTTTCAAAAATGTCACTAGTCGATTTTCACCTTCCTTCCAAATCTTTCGGGTTAAAAGATCCCCAACTGATTCAGCGCATGATTCGTATCATGATAAAGCTGAACCTGCATTTCTTTTCCAACAACCTTAATAATACCGTCTCATCTTTTTCCTTCGAGAATCCGGCATCCACACCGCTGATGGCCCCACCGGTAATCGTCATGCCAAGAGAAGCCCCTTTACTATTGTAATGTTCTGCTATGGTCTGCGTGTTGGTCGCTGCTCCCAGGTCAATATCATGAGACGCTGCCGGAGTAACGTTCTGTCTCTGTATCATTTCGCCAATGATCTACTTGGCAGATAACAGTTCACATATTCTAAGTAAGCCACTCCCTCAAACTAAGCACCAATAAAGCGAGTAGTAAATATTTAGCCAAATCCTTTGATATCCTCATTTTCTTTTGATACTTTTCATTATTTTTTTCAAATTTTGCTAATATACCTGTGCTATAAATTACTAGCGAATATCCAATGCATGTCAATACAAACAGCCATTCCGTATACTCTATCGCAAAGTAAAAAGAATACACTACTCCCAATAACGAGATTAAAGTTACAAAACATCCTCCAATAAAGGGAATGCTGTATTGATAAAACCATAATAAATTTTCCGAAAATCTTGTCGTCCCTTCATAGCTAATGCATAAATAAAGAATAAAGCTAAACTCCCAGTAATCAGTACCTCTTTGAATTCATGAATAGAAATCATATTATACCTCACTTATTAAAATCCACTTTTTTATTCTCTTTTTCTACATCCCTTTTATCAGAGAAAGTATCTGCACTAGCGGCAAATAATGTAGCAATAGAAGAAGAATTCGCACCAATTTCCTCTCCAAATCTTTGCCCTGCCTTTCCAGCTAATCCAGCGAGCATAGAATTGAACAATATTTCTTCTGGAGATTTTCCTTGTAAATAATCATCAACGGCGCCTCCTACCGTAATACCCGCTGTTCCGGCCATCGGCAGTCCATATTTCCCTCCGATACGGTTCAATGCTTGTTCCAACAGGGCTTTGCTTACATTCTTTGTATATAGAAACGACGTATCATTCGAATAATCTGGCTGATCATTATTATGCTGCTGTTGACTCTGTAACAGTAAATCTGCTAAATCGGACGGGTCTGGCGTATTGTTCGGCGGCATCATTGCTCCTTCTGTCACTCCAGAAGAAATACCAGGATTCTTTATTTGCGCCGTAGTGTATTCACCGATACCGTCTGTGACAATAACTTCTCCCGTTTTCCGATTCACTCTGTCATACCATGCATGGATACCACCAGGCAATACCCAATCATTTAGTTTAACAGTTTCTCCCGTATCATTGGCAGTACCAATAAGGTGTCCAAATTCATCACGTTTTTCGGTAGAAGTAGCGGTGCGGTCGCCTCCTATATTATATTGTTTGTTTAAATACGCCGTATTTCCGTTTGCATCAACACCATAAATCTGATTATACTGATCGATACCTGCAATGGTATAAATGATTCCACATGATTCCACCTTTTTCGAATACTTATTATGGGATGATATGTTTACTGACCATCGATTGAATTTGTCAATTAGCCCATTTAAAGTATATAAAAAGCCATATGCTAATAATTCGTAGATATTCATCGCAACCTACTTATCTAGAGCAAATGTCCCCTTCACGATACGATACACTATTATTCCTTTACACGATGTATTGATGAAATTCTGCCTCAATCAACTTTAGATTCATGGGGGCACAATAACCGGTTAGTGCAGCATTCTGACTAGGAAGCAACTGTTTTACTTCGTCAGGTATATCATAAAATTCATTTTTCACTGCATCATATAAATATGGGTGGTAATACCAATAGTCGGCATGATCAATTAACGAATAAGCTGCCAATGCCGGATCCCATAGGGGAACTTCTCCACTGTTATGAGAAAACTGAACAATAACAATATGACCCATATTTCCAACAACGTTCAAGTCCCCATAGCTAGGAGTTCGGAGTTTGATTCTCGTTTCATCTTTTAACGACACCATTTTTGCCATATCTTTGCTCTTGATAATAACTGTTTCTCCTTCAATTCCCCAGCCACTAACTCTTTCCTTAGAGGATAACCGTAACATCTTTTTATCGCCATTACGTTCAGTTAATGTAAGGAAATCGCCCTGTCTCAACAACAAACTGCCTTCTTTTGTAATCAATGGCGTTTCAAGCCGTTCCAATTGAATTTTTTCTATTTTCAAGTCCGTTTTACTTAGTTTATACAGACACCGCCCCGATAAAATATAATAAGATTTGTCAGTAATATAAATTTTAGGATAAGCACCTTCTGCAATCCGTTGATCACTTAATGTTTCCAAAATAATCTGCCGCTGGCCATTGCCTTGGGTAATCACTTTTAAAATTAATTCGCTGGGAGATTTCGAATTGATGTAAGCAACAAGAATTTTATCATCATCAATTTTACAGTCACACGCCTGATGATTGATTGTTTCCGGAAATACAAGTTTTTTCTTATTCAAAGTGACATGACTATACCCTTCCTGGGGAGCAACAAAAGTACAAGATTCACCTGAATCAATCTCAAGAACAGTGAGAGGTCCCCACTCTACTGCGTCCTTGTCGCTACTGAATAAAAGCCCCCCAATAAAAAAAATTGCAAGTATAAAGATAAAAACCATTACTTTAAATTTAATGTTCCTCTGGGTCGTAAATTTCTGAAACCAAACCACTTGCAAACCCCCATTGCTTCAATTTCCAATTAACTATATAAGGAGATATTTCATCACTTAAATCATTCAACAGCCAATTATCTTTCCCACTAGGCCCATAAAGAGCCAACATCGTCGTTGTCGTGCAGTTATTATAAAGTAACCGATAATCAGATTCTCCTCCATTTCTATAAGAATCACCCGAGTAAATTGCATTGCCGTTGATATCTTTCCCAATAATTATTCCGTTTGGAGGATTATAACTATAGTACCCATTGTTCAAGATTGTTTGATTATAATAATATGCTATGTCATTAGCATTTAAATTCAACCAATATAATATTTGCCCATCCTTTCCTGGATAATAGTGATAATCAAATGTATATGTCCCAGATCCATTAGGAGCAGGATATCTTCCAAAACTTATTCTTTCTCCATCACCCCCATATCTCCCAAAGTTAGTTTGCTCATATGTTCCATCTGCAAATTTCATAACCAATGATGTATGTCCCATAATTCCATGTTCAATTCCAATTGCTACGTCTGTAATTTTCTGTCCAAGATGTCCATCACCAAATAAATTCCATTTTGTCCCGTACTGTGCGGTAGCACTACCTGTTTGGGTATCTTTTCCAATAACTGAATTGACAGTAGCCCCCAGTGCTGCACTAATCCATTGCGCTTTCGCCGGATCGCCTCCGGACCATTCTTTAATCTTATTAATGAGCAGTTCATTCGTAAATCCAGCGGTAAGACCACTGCCAACTCCATTCCCGGCAATCTGAGACGAAATTTCTGCTACGAGGCCATGAGCTAAGGCTTTATCAAAATTACCGTCACGGTCGTAGTAATGGAGTAGTTCATTAGCATTTTCAGAGAATAGCTGCGCCAGTTCCTGCCGTTCTTTGATATCTTTCTTATCAAAAATCTGATCCAGTTTATGAAGAGCGTCGGACGTATTCCGGTTAATCTGTGACAAGTCTGTTTGCGCTTTCGTCGTAACGATTATCCCAGGCGCAATAGCCGACTGAGTAGTAGACGACGCTTCATTCTGCGCACCCGGCGAAATAGACGGCGTAAGGCCGCTCTGATTGAAATGCCGGTTGCGGTCACTTTCTGAGCCATAGTGATGATAGGAAACACCGATATCCTTCACATTATAGGCGGCCTTATTGCCGATATCTTCCATCGTCAGCGTCCCCGTCGTCAGGCTGTTTTTATCTGCCGCCGCAGTACTGTCTAGGAGCGCTCCCGTAAGATGCGTATTATCTACGACATGAATCGAAAAACCGCCTTCACCGGCATAAATCCCTGCCTGCTTCGTTACGCTGGCATAGTCGCTGTCCATACTGCCTTTTCCCCAGAAAGCCGAGCTGCTTGTCGTTCCTGGGACATATGGGGTGGAATCATACTTACGTAAGGAGTCTGGTAGCCATTCCTTCTTACTGCCGGACGACATGGATCTGGATATACCGCCGCCCAGAGAAGCATTATCGCCCCGATACGTTTCCGTATCCTGCAAACTGGTGATGTGCAGATTTCCACCTATGTCTGCTTTTACCGTATTCCCACCGACCTGAGAACCCGTAATATTCGTATCCTTCCCAGACTTAATAGTCAGCGTATCCGACACCATCACCGTCGTCCCGACATGGGTCGTCGTTTCCGTCGTTCCTTTGTCTTTTTCCTTCGAGAATCCGGCATCCACACCACTGATGGCACCGCCGGTAATCGTCATTCCAAGAGAAGCTCCTTTACTATTGTAATGTTCTGCTATGGTCTGCGTGTTAGTCGCTGCTCCCAGATCAATATCATGAGACGCTGCCAGAGAAATATTCTGTCCCTGTATCGTTTCACCAATGGCTTTAATATTTCCCTTCGCGGCGTCTTCACTGCCGGCAGCCAGCGTAATCGTCCCTTCGCTTGCCAGCGTCCCACCGGCATAGGTGACCGTATCCTTCTGATATTCCTGCTTAAATGAGCTGGAGCCGATACCTACATGAATACCGACCGATCCGATCCCGCCCTGCTTCATGGCGTGAATCTGGTCGTTCAGTGTCTTGCCGCCTTCATAGGCTTCCAAAGCCTGCAAGGTCTTATTATCCCGCGTCTGGGCTGTGCGGATGGTACTGCGAATGCCTTCTGCAGCTCCAATGACCGGGCTGTTCAAGCCGATAGTAAGTCCTGACATGGATTCTTCATGGGTCTGCCGTTCATAGGCATTGTTCTGCTTGCCGTCTAGAATAATGTTCTGGGCAGCCATATCTACACCGGTCTTGCCAATAATATCTGTCGTCGTCAAATGCGCCGTATCACCGGCCGCAATCGTTACGCGCCCTTCGGAGGACCCGAGGGTCGTCCCGATCTGTGTCTTGAACTCACCTTCGTAATTATCCTGCATCTTCTGTGTGCCAACCATGAGTCCAAGGCCTGCCCCCAATACACCCGAAGATTTGACCTTCGTGTAGGCCGTAGCCTTATCATACTGCATATCCGACGTCGTCGTCACATTCCGTCCTGCCGCAACGGTTACATCATCCTGCCCGACAACAGTAGCTGCTGTCATATTCACATCCTGTACAGCCCCCATCTGTACCGCCTGTCCCGTAACCGTCGTGCCGAGGACCGTCTGATGGTCGTCATGAGTGCGGACAGTCGTCGTAGAACTCGACAGAAGCCCCGATTCTTTATGCTTCAGTCCATAGTCGTCTACGGCAATTTCACGGCCCGTCGTAAGGTTAATATCCCTGCCGGCTGTCATAGCAACCGTGCCTTTATCACTATTGATATACGCTGCCCGCGCATTGATATCCTGACCAGCCCGAACCGCAACGCCGCCTTTAGCATCAACCGACGTACCGACTTCAGTCTGCCGCTGCGTCCGCAGATAATTGTCCTGATTGAGGGTCATATCCTTACGGGCATTCAGTGTCTGTGACGTTACGTTGACGTCCTTCCCGGCCTGCAAAATTACAACACCCTTTTCACCCAGCGCCTGCAGGGAAGCCCCTGCCAGATTCAAATCACGGCCGGCACTGATGACGGCCACGCCTTGGCTTCCCGTAACGGCAATGCCTGCCGTACGATTGAGGACATCCTGATTGTCCAAATGGTCGACCGTATTTTCAAGCGTAATATCGCCCTTGGCCTGCATCCGAAGCCGGTCGGCAGCCGTAATCAAGCCCGTTTGATGGATATTCTTTTCACTGGCAATCGCAATATCCTGTCCCTGAACATGGCCGGCATTGTCTACCGTGTCAGCTTGGATTCGGATAGTCTTACCGGTAAGGGTGCCACTATTTTTGACGGCGTCCTTTGTATCAACAATCAAGGTATTGGCACTGATGAGGCTGCCATCAGCCAAAAGCTGTTGTCTACTTCCGGCCCGCAGATAGACATGCGGATAAATGACGGTTTCTTTTTGGCCGTCTACGGTAACCGTCTTCGATTCCAGCCATACCATATCACTCGTAAGCGCTGCGGCCTGAGACGCAGATAAAGACACCCCGGGGACCAGGCCTGTAGCTTTGGCATACGTGATGCCTGCGTCCATCAGTGCTTTATACTGCGTCAAATCATCCGTATAATCCCCGAGATAGCGACGTCCTGTCTGGTCAAGGATCTGACTGCGGATAAGATTTTGTTCATAGAAGCCGTCACCCAGCCGTTTCGGTACTTTATCCGGATTTCACTGCATCTGTTGATACATATAGTCCGAAGACAGGAAATTTCGTTTATTCGTAAAAGCCGGATCTGTTTCGACAAGGTATTTCGCAGTCGTTTCTGGATGGAGCGTATAAAGGGAACTCGTTAAATTGGCGGCTGTTATCTGCCAGGAGGACGGTGTCCATTCCGGATTTTTTGTATCGAGGGAAAAAGGATCCAAATAGGAAGAGACCTTATTTCGTGCCGTCTCGGTAATATCCTGACGAGCCGGGACTGTGCCGTGATCTGCATAGGCACCTACAGCCAGCGACGAGGTGTTGCTTAACTCTACTTGGGGTGTCATGAATACTTCCAAGTTGTAACCGCGGACTCTCGCCTTATGAGGCCAGTGGAGCTTATAGGTATAGCTGCCCTGGGTCGTCCCAAACGTTACAGTCCGTTCCTGATTTTCCTTCGACGTATTAACGACGGTGCCGGAAGCGATAAGGGTGCTCCCTGCCGTAATCTGGCTGTTGTCATTATAAACGGCCCCGTCTAAATTCATAGCCTGACCGCTGCGGATAATCCCGGCATTAGTAGACTGTACTTCTTCATGCGAGGTCTGAGAATGGCTGCGGATAATCGTATAATTGTTAATCTTTTGAGTATCTGTCAGTCCTAAGGCCGCATTATGCTTTTCGGCTTGTGCATTGTAAGCCGTAATCTTTTCATCCAGTTGATTCAAGAGCGTTTGGAACTGACTGTCCCAAGCACGCTGTGCGTCGCCAACCGTATCTGGTCGACTTGTCACCATGGGTGTCAGGCCAAAGGTCTGAAAAATAGGGTCATTCCATTCATAATTCGCAATCAGACTGCCGACCGGATGATCCGGGTCTGCTGTTTCTCCGGGTTCCGGAGCTTCTACTGTATCATAAGCCGGAGCATACGTAGGCATAGCCTTCGGATGATGATAAGCCCTATAGCCGCTGGAAAGGTTCGAGAACTCACTACGGTCAAAGGATTCTCCCTGTTCGGGATGACCCGCCTGATCGATACGGATTTTCTCTGGATTATCTACCCATTCGCTGCTGACGCGTTTAGCAGCGAATGCGTCGTTTTCATTGCGAATCTGCCCGGCCTGAATCGTTAAGTTCCCCATGCTTTCAATAGAGGCTCCCTGGTTGGTCAGCGTGTCGGCAGCCGTTAACTGCATATCTCCACCACTGTACAACATCGCATTATGTCGGTTTTCGATAGATTTTGCCTGTACAGTCAACAAGTTACGGGCTGCAATCGTCCCGGCTTTATGTTCCTCCAGTTCTGCCCGGACAGAATTCACAACCGCGAGTTGAGCCTCATAGGCTTTATCTGCACTGGCAATAGCCGCCTTATACTGTGCTTCCTGTGTACTGCTGGTATATTTCGTGACATCGGCCGCATAGGCAGCTTCGAGAGCCTTTTCTTTTTCTGTTAGTGTCTTCATGGCTGCGGCAAGCTTTTCTTCCAGCTCAGCCTGACGACGATTTTCCAGTCGGTCCGCCCGAAGGGTCACGTCATCCCCATAAATACGCCCATTTTCGTGATTAACGATATTTTCTGCCGTCACGGAGATGTGCTGCGTCCCATTAATCAGCCCCGTATTATCAAGGGTCGTCGTTTGTTGAGAGACATCTTGTCCATTCATTTCTCCGGTCGCGGTATTATGGATTCCCTGTCCTGCTTCAACGGTAAGGGTCTTGCCGCTTTCTATCTTACGGCTGTTCGTCAATGTCCCATCGGTATGCAGCGTAAGGTTTCCGTCAGCCATAACCGTCCCCATGTTTTCTGCACTATGGTCATTACTCAGAGATTGATGTGTGGTAATCGTCGCCTCACCCCCGCTGGCAATGACGCCATGCAGCGACAGGGCATCTGACTGAATCGTCAAATTCCCTTTCGCAGAGACTTTCCCCTTCTCCATATCCATGGTCTGCGCAGACTGAACGGCAGCGTCGCCCTGAGCAGATATTTCCCCTTCACGGTTGGAAATCGTCTGGGCCTGTACATCCAAGCTGCCGCCGCTGACTACTTGGGCTTTATCATTCTGCAAGGTTGTTGTCTTAACCGTGAGATTCCCCTTTTGTTGGACCTTGCCGTCCCGACTGACGCCGGCACCGACGACACCGGTGTTGACCATCCCACTATCCGCTTGGATAACAGCCTCACCACGACTGGCCAAAGTCTGTTCATTTGTCACGGTGCCGGTCGTATGAAGGTTCAAAGCATCCTCACTATAAGCGGTACCCGTCCGGGTAATATGCAGGTCTCCATTAGTTTCAAGCGCAAACGACTGAGAGGCTGACATCATACCGCTAACATTGACGCCCAGCCCTTTTTCAGTACCCACAAGATAAATCCGGTTGGCATACATGCCGCCGAGTGCGGCCACATCCAGTGCCACTTTCGGGACGGTACGCACACCGTCTTCCTCTGATGCTGCTGGTGCGATCTCTAAGGAACCATACGTAACCTCATTGCGCCCTGTTACGACATGCACTTCTTTCGCCCAGACACCGGCGTTAATCTGCACTGCCCGTGCCAGCATATCGACCTGATCCGTCTCTAATGCGTCAAGGCCTTTACCTTCTACCTGGATGGTGCCATCCGCCACCTGAAGCGAAGCAACGTCGCCATTTTCTGCATACCGCGGTCGCCCCGTCGTGAGCATAGCCCGCGATGTATTGAGGAATCCGCCTCCATTGACAGCGATACCGTTCGGATTGGCAACAATGACTCCGGCCCGGTCGCCCGCTACTTCCAGAAAGCCCTTCATGGCCGTTTTATTCGTTCCGGTCACTTCATTCACAATAAGTTTGGCGGTACCACGTCCTAAGTTGGGATTCGCCTGGACATATCCGGCAAGCTGGGTGTTCGTCACCTTATGGGCATTGTTCAGGACCGCTCCCTTTTCCGGAACGTTGAAATCAGTATACAAATTGCGCGATACCCCGGAGGCCGTCGGAGCCGTAATCTGTACTAAAGGAATACCATTCGACGTCTGCTGTACCAGTGGTTGATGGGCAGCAGGAGCTTTAGAATCCGACGAAATCGGTGCATCCGTTGCAAAGATGGCCGCCGGTTCGGCAATAAAAAGGCTCATGAGCATCCAGGCTGTAATTTGTCGCGTCAAAATTGTATATTTCATTTCTGTCATCTCGTTTCTTCCATTACTTGCAAATATGTTTTAAAAGCGCCAACTCAGCGTAATACCGGTCGTGACGCGGTCCGTACGATATCCATCGGGTTTATATAAGGGGCATCCAATAAAGGCATCATAAGAAATACCAGACGGGAAATCGCCCCTCATACCGAGGACAGCACCGACAATCGTGTGCCCTAATAGGTCTTCGGTAGCCGGACCATAAACGGCCCCTGTGTCAACACCAAGATAGATATCACTGTGCAGAGATTCAATTCGGGAGGAAAGCTCATTGCGCCAATACCAACCGCTTTCAGCCATCAAGGTCATTTCTCCGTCAAACCCACGTACCGTATAGCGATTGCCGATACTGAGCATATCGACACCGTAAAGCCGGTCTCCTTTCGCCGTCCATTGACCGTGAAGAGACGAAGTATAAGCTGCCGGCCGATGCCCCATCGTAAACGCATGACGATAGTCCATATCAAAAATCCACATATGATAGCGTGTCTTAGGCCCATCTTCATAGGTATTTTCCGGCATCGCACCGAACCAGCCCAAGCCCATGCGATGGGCGAGACGTCCGTACCACATATCCTCACCGTGATATAACTGCTGTGATAGCCCAATTTCCAAAGCGGTCGTATGCAGAGTCTGGACCGGGATTTCCAAATCGTTGATGTAATAATGAGAATCCCGCTTACGGAGGCTGACATCGAAGTTCGTTTTCCGGTGCTGGTTCCGACTGATGAGGTGTTCCCAGGAAACCATACTGATGTTACTCTTCCCACTGCTGATGAAATCATACGGTGTATTGGAAACAGTCTGATGATATTTATAATGGCTGTAAGAAATAGAGAAGTTTTCCTTGCCGTAAGGAATACGGTAATAGAGCTGCGCTCCCCGTGTACCGCGTTTATACCCGTCGGCCATGCCATCACCGTTTAAATCTACCTGAAGATAATCATTCGCATAAAAAGGATTGTCGATACCAAGTCCAGCACTAAGCTGCCAACGCCCAGTCTCACTGAGGCCGGAATCATCGATAGAAAGGATGCCGTGGACCGGGGAAGTGCGCTGAATTGTCAGAACAATATCGCTTTCTCCTGGGACACCTGCCGGTACCAGTTCCATGTGGACATCTTGTGAACTCAGACGCTTCATCTGCTCGATGCCCTGTTCCAGCAGATGTACGTTCAAAATATCACTTTCCCAGATAGGAAAAGAGGTTCTCCACGGTAGATGGGCACTGCCTTCACTGTACCGCACTTGATGGATCCGTCCTACCTGGACATGAAGCCGCAGGATACCGTCGGCAATATTCTGCTCTGGAATGACAACCCGACTGGTCACATAGCCTCTTCTGAGCAATTCTTCATTCATTTTGTGAACAACCTGATTTATATCTTTTAAATTCACCTTCTTATTCTCACAATCGTGAATATAGGAAGAGAGAAAAGAAAATGTCGAGTCTTCTGTTTCAAGTACAACATGGCGAATAAAAAAAGACGGCCCCGACGGCAAACCGGCAGACGTATCGATTCCCATTTCTGTTTCTGGAAACGAAACTACCGGACGAGACTGTAAACGTGACTCTCGCAATGCCGCGTTCTGCCGTGCCTGTTCTAATTGTTCTTGCTGCAGGACTGAATTGGCCGCCAAAGCTGAAAAAGGGAGTACAGTCAACACAAAAGCCAGACTGTATGACGAAAAGGAAAATTTCATTGAACCATTCACCTCGGTTAAATATACGATGAATACTATGTTTGTATTTTACAAAAAACAATACATAAATTCAACAAATTGTAATATAACAGCACAGAGCGCATAAAGTAATGTTCTTTTATCATTAAACATCCGCATTACGACTTGTATTTCATCATATATTTATCAAACCGAGACTCTTTAAGATTATAAATCGGCAGACATGGTTTATGATTATTCAGTGCTATTAAATAATAAAAGAAAGAGGTCATCATGATTTGATAACCCCTTAAGATAAATGGACTTTGCAAATGGATAAATTATTCATTGGTATCGTCTGTTTCCTGCTGCAATTTGCGGTAGGCGGCTGCTACATCATATACAGGAACCGTCCTTTTTATTTTTGCCTCCTTGCCATCAATAATCTGTGTATCTAAACAAATTAAAGATGATAGAATTTCCGTTTTTTCCTTCTCTTTTGCCGATAGATATTCAACGATTTTATCATCACTTTTGAAGAGTTTCGCTAGCTTTTGCAATCTATCCAAAAGCCCTTTCTTCCTATACATCCCTTCAAGGTAATACCAAGACCAATACAAATTTTCAAGCGTAACAAGATTATGTAGTACAACTATATTCGCTCGGACATCTAAAGAATAGTATTTTTCTCTTTTATCCTTATAAAGATACGTTGGAGCCATAAACTCCCAGCCCTTCTGCAATGCTGCAATATAATTAAATCCAATTTGCTCCCCCAAATTCATAAATTGCTCGTGCAGCGCTATTTCTCCTTCAAAAACAGATTCCTTTGTATATATAATATTTGATCTTCCAATCAGCCAATCTAAAGACACCGCATAAAAATTAGCAATTTGAATCAAACTATTAAAAGAAGGTACACTTTTATTATTTTCAAATTGACTAATTGTTCCTGTATTCTTATAGCCCCAAGTAGTTGATAAAGTCTTCATAGACAATCCATAGGTGGTTCGTAATAATTTTAATCTTTTAGAAAAATAAATAGAATAGTCCATAGCCCTTGTTTTCCTTTTAATAAAGTGATATGATTTGGTTAATAGATACTTGCTTCATTTAATGAAGTATTTTTCTTCTTATTATGAATATCATTTGGAAAAGAGATTATTTTATGGAAAACAACGAAAAAATCATGCTTACCGCTGCTGATGTTGCAGAAATCCTGCAAATCAAACCGTCCCGTGCGTACAGTATCATTCGACAAATGAATGCTAAGTTGACAAAAAAAGGAAAGCTGGTTCTTCGCGGCCGCGTCAATCGTCGTTATTTTGAAGAAAAAATTTCCATTTAAAAAGCTCCGCCCCGTGTTGCACCACAGGTCCGGAGCTCTCAAAAAATTATCATTTTTATTATATCAAATTTTAGCCAAAAAGTACATTATACGATAGGAGTTAACCATGGGTAAATCTCAAACAATGATCGATATTTCAACCGTAAATAGCGGCCGTTTTTTAACCTTGCCTCCAACAGCAAAACTGCTCTACTTTTACTTATTAATGTATGCTGCTGATGATGGTATTGTCGATGCATATCTGCCAATGGAAGCCAGTCACACACAGTTTTCTGACTTAACGGAATTGGAAGAGAAAAAATACGTTTGGTTTTTGGAAAAACCTACCATTGGTTTTCTTCCCGACTATCTCAAGCATAACCGAAATTTGGATATCCGGGGAAAAAGAGATAGTGACCGCTTACCACTGTTAGCCGAAAAATTCCCCCATGCTCAAATTATGGTCGCAATTACAAAAAACGATAAAAAGACAAAACAAATTCTGCCAGTAATCAATATATTAAAATAAAGGAAAGCACTAGCTTTTTCCCCCTTGAAAACAATCGAATTACGGGGAATTCCCTGGAAATTACGGGAAATTCCACGGAGATTACAGGAAATTCCATGGAGATTACAGGAAATTCCATGGAATCACACGAAGCTGTCGTGGCGGATAACATGGCAGATACCGCGACAGACAACATGAATTTACATGACAATACAATACAACATAACATAATACAATTTAATGAAAAAAAGGTTAACACAACATAACATAATGGAAGGTGAGTCCTTCTGCACTCTAGAAGATCTAAAAGAGGTGGGCTTCTCCGGTCCGGCGCTCTGTAAGCTACACATTGCCATAAAAAAAGACCCAATCACGAAAACCGGACTCTAACGATACTTCCAAAACAGTAAAAAGAAAGATAATCCAATGGGATATCTTTATGAGGCCATAGCGAATCACTACAAGCTTTTCTGACTTATCGGCTACATTCACAGGATTCCCCCCCACCTTGTCAGTCCATTAATATTATTCATCGTCTTATGGATAGGCAGGATGGCATCTTTATCAAAATTTTCTTCCCGACAATTACTGAGATATCTTCGATACATCCGACAACTAGTAACCGGATGCCCTGACCGTCACGTCCGTGTTTTTAGGTGGGTGGCAAGATGGCCTATTGTTCGCACAGCGAGCAATAGGCCATCTTGCCCAAAGGGGCTCTGCCCCCTTGGGAATCCCCCCAGAAAGGATTCAAAAATGAAAAATTGCCGCATTTATTTTCGCGTCACAAATGAGCAAAAACAGCAGCTGATTCTCCATGCGAAAGAAGAACAGCTAACCTTAACATCATATATTCTTCGCCACGCACTGTCCGAAGAAAAAGAACGCGACGATGAAGACAAAGGACTCATGAAAGAACTTCATCGCATTGGCGTCAATCTAAATCAAATAGCCCGTTCGCTCCACCGTGGCAAACACTTTACTGAACAGGAAAAAGAATTACATCAACTAATACAAAAGCTCGATACCTGCTGCGACGAAATTTTGACCGCAAGGAAGGCGTATCTCCGAGAACTCCAAATATATCATCGCGATTTTTTAAATCTTTGCCGAGAAGAAAATAAAACAAAGGAAATGCAGAAAAAACTAGACGCTTCTATTCAATTGAAAAAGCTAGAGTTAAAGAAAATAAAAATCCAAAAAGAGGGGATAATACATGGCTATCCTAAAAGCGCTACCAAGTCGTCGCAATCCTCAAGCGATTGAGGACTATTTATTACAGGACAAGAAGATCCAAGATAGCGTCATCTACGGATTCAATGTCAGAGCTGATAAATTTGGAAAGCAATTCGACCAAGTACAGCAGCTCTACGGTAAGACGCAAGGCCGACGATATTATCATTTCATTTTAGCTTTCAGTCCGGAAGAGACAAAAAATCTTTCTCCATCCGAAGTTAATACACTGGGCATCGAAGGCGCCGAAGAGTTTTTCGGAAAAAAAGGGTTCCAGTTCGTCATCGTAACCCACACCGATACGGAGCACTTACACGACCACATCGTCGTTAATGCTGTCAACCAAGATACTGGAAAAAAACTCCACACATCTCGTCATGACTTGAGACAGATGAAAGAATACATCAACGAGATTTGCCAAAGGCGTGGTCTACAACCGATTCCACAGCGTAGTGAAGGAATTGCAAACGGTGAATATTGGGCAGCAGCTCGAGGCCAAGACGTCTGGAAACAAGAGCTGAGAGACGTCATCAGCGCAGTCCAACAAGAAGCGAAAAATTACGACGATTTTAAAACAATGTTGGAAAACGAGTGGGGCATCGTCATCACACGTGACCATGGCCGAGGTATGACCTATATCCATCCCAACGGAAAGAAAGTTAGAGGTCAGAAACTTGGACTCAACTACGATAAACCCAGCCTATTTAAGGCTTTTGATTCTGAGCAAGCAGCTTCTTATCGTATCCACAGCCAGATTGACGACGAAAGCCGTTATAAAAAGAAAAGCAAGCTCCGACGTATCGAGAAGGAAATATATCGCGGATGGAGTCTATAAAGGAGGTCTCACCCATGGCATTAGTAAACAAAAACGGACTTACACCGAGCCAAGTAACAATACAAAAAGAAATACTCGATCGGTTCAATGCACTAGAAGCGCAAAACGCGGAACTAGAAACACATATCACTGATCTAACGAAAGAGCTTCAGAAATTTCAAAGAGACAATGACAGAATCTGTACTCAAGCGATTGAAACGATAAAAAGAGAACGGGAGGACCTCTCGGACGACGTCCTAGACTCAGAAATACGTATCCAGAGAAATGTCGATGAACGACAATGGATTCTAAAAATGCTCCTCATCTTTCTCATAGTGCTTCTATTCCTAAGTATAGGATTTACCTACACAGTTAACAAAACCACAAGAACTACGCTCGACGGGGTCTATATGATCAATAATCTCTTACGTGGAGATACATCTTTTTGGTATGATGCTGACAATCAGCAGCTCTACGTAAGAAGCCGGGAAGATACCGGGCAATAGAAGAAAGGAAGAACAATGCCTGTCTATCGAGATGAAAAGACAAAAAAATACTATGCTAAATTTTATTACCGGGACTGGCGCGGCCAGCGTCACCAAAAACTAAAACGCGGTTTCAATCGATCCCAGGAAGCCAAAAAACACGAAAGAGATTTTTTCAACGAGCTGACTCAGGGCAGTTTGATCACTTTCAACAATCTCTGCCAGAACTATCTTAGCGACAACGAAGGCCGTCTAAAACCGACGACGCAATATACCAGCCAAAATATTATCAAACGCTGGCTTCTGCCCGCTTTTTCGAATATGCCCATCAACCAGATTACACCGCTTATGATCCGAAAATGGCAAACCGAACTGATTCAGCACAGCAATCTTGCCCCTACCTATCAACGCTCTATTAACACGAAGTTGTCAGCGCTCTTCAACTATGCTGTTAAATACTACAACTTACCAGAAAATCCGGTACACAAAGCAGGAACTATCGGCAGCAGTCAATCACCACACCTATCCTTCTGGACCTTAGACGAGTTCAAAACGTTCCTGGAAGGCCTGACCGATGAAAAGGATATCAGCTTCCGCGTCGCTTTTACAACGCTTTTCTTTACGGGGCTGCGCCTAGGAGAAATGCTGGCTCTCACGCCGGCAGACTGTGATTTCCAAGCCCATACACTGCAAATCAATAAAAATTACGTTCAAGTCACAGGGGCCAAAGTAATACAGACACCGAAGACGTCTAAAAGCCACCGCACCGTTAGTATCCCCATCTTCCTATGCCAAGTCCTTCAAGGCCACATAAATCGTCTCTATTCGCCGGAACAGCGCATTTTTTCAACCTCAATAAGAGTAGTCTTTCCCGAAAATTAAAATCAACGGCAAAAAAGACTGGCGTCAAAGTCATCCGGCTGCATGACCTACGTCATTCTCATGCATCACTGCTCATAGAAATGGGTTTTTCACCATTGGTCATAGCCGACCGGTTGGGACATGAAAAAATCACAACGACTTTGCAGATCTACTCTCACCTCTATCCCCATAAACAAACCGAAGTTTCCGAAAAATTAGATACGGTTAATTTTAATTTTTAGAACTTTTAGTATCAAAGTAGTATCAAACGCGCATTTTCAAGAAACAAAAAAGCTCTGCAAATCGCATGTTCATGCGATTTGCAGAGCTTATAATTTCACGAATGAAATTATTTCAGTTCTACAGAAGCACCGGCTTCTTCCAATTTAGCCTTAAGAGCTTCAGCGTCAGCTTTCGGCATTGCTTCTTTAACGGTCTTAGGAGCGCCGTCAACTAAATCTTTGGCATCTTTCAAGCCGAGGCCGGTTACTTCACGGACGACTTTGATGACGCCGATCTTCTTTTCGCCTGCAGATTTGAGGATAACGTCAAATTCATCTTTTTCTTCAACTTCGGCAGCACCGGCAGCAGGAGCGGCAGCTACGGCAACAGGAGCAGCAGCGGATACGCCGAATTTTTCTTCCATGTCTTTTACGAGTTCGGAAAGTTCCAAAACAGTCATCTGTTCAATGGCTTGTAAAATTTCTTCTTTTGTCATGTTAAATTCCCTCCATAGGTGTTAATCAGTGTTAACGGAATAAATTGCAGAAAGAGCTTACGCACTTTCCTGTTCAGCTTTTTTGGCGCGAACGGCTTCAAGCGCATACACAACGTTGCGAATATTTCCCTGCAGTACGTTGACCAGGCCGGTAATCGGGGCATTCATGCTGCCAAGCAATTTGGCAAGCAATTCTTCGCGGCTCGGCAAGCTGGCCAAAGCGTCAACGGCAGCGGCATCAATGACCTTACCGTCAGCCAGGCCGGCCTTGACAGTCAAGGTTTCGGTCTTCGTTTCTTTGATGAATTGCTTCAGGATCTTGGCCGGAGCAATGACGTCTTCCGTAGAATAAGCAAGCGCCGTCGTCCCTTCCAGGAACGGATCCAAATCGTTATAGCCGAGTTCATTGGCGGCAATACGGGTCAATGTATTCTTGATGACCTTGTATTCAACACCGCCTTCACGGAATTTACGGCGAAGCTTGGTAACGTCAGCAACGCTCTGGCCGTTAAAGCCGACCAGAACAGCGCCCTGTGCGCTTTGAAGCTTTTCCTTCATTTCCGCAACAACTGCGACTTTAGCCGGTGATACGGCTTTCTTTTCAGGCATAGACATTCTTTCGATACACCTCCTTAATGTGAGATCGATATCGCCTTAGCAATACAACAGGCCTCATACATACAGTACGAGGCCCGAACTAGTCTTTCACATATCTAGTTTCATAGCCTCAGATGGCGGACTTACGTCCATTATACATACCTTCAGTCTACAGCTAAGAGAGATATTTTATTCTTCCGTTTTGACGGCACTCTTTACGCTGAAAGGATTAATGTGCACGCCAGGTCCCATCGTGGAACTAACCGTGATGGATTTGATGTACTGACCCTTGGCTCCCGACGGTTTGACCTTGATCAGGGTATCGACGAGAACAGTGAGGTTTTCGATCAATTTATTTGCTTCGAAAGACTTTTTGCCGATAGGAGAATGAATATTGCCGGCCTTATCCGTACGATATTCAACCTTACCTGCTTTGCTTTCGGAAACAGCTTTAGCCACATCCATCGTTACCGTACCGACTTTCGGGTTCGGCATCAGGCCTTTCGGCCCGAGGATCTTACCCAAGCGGCCTACTTTACCCATCATGTTCGGCGTAGCGATAGCCACGTCAAATTCGAGCCAGCCGCCCTGGATTTTTTCCACCATGTCGTCTGCACCGACATAATCGGCGCCGGCTTCAAGGGCTTCTTTTTCCTTATCGCCTTGAGCAAATACGAGGACGCGCTTCGTCTTGCCGATACCATTCGGCAGCACGATCGCACCACGGACCTGCTGATCGGCATATTTCGGGTCAACGTTCAAGTTGACGGCCAATTCAACGGTTTCGTCGAATTTGGCAGTATCCATCTTTTTCAAGATGTCAATAGCTTCTGCCGGATCGTACAACGTGGCTTTATCAAAAAGCTTTACGGCTTCAGCATATTTCTTACCTACTTTTGCCATCTTATTTCCTCCTTATGTGGTCTAACGGGGATATCCCCTTCCACGGGCCGATAGTGTCAATCAGTCGACAATATCGATGCCCATGCTGCGGGCAGTACCTTCAATCATCTTCATAGCCTGTTCAACGTCGTTGGCGTTGAGGTCGGGCATCTTTGTCGTGGCGATTTCACGGACCTTATCGCGGCCCAATTTCGCAACTTTCTTTTTATTCGGTTCGCCCGAAGCTTTGTCCAAGCCCGCGGCTTTCTTCAGCAAGACAGCTGCCGGCGGGGTTTTGGTGATGAACGTGAAAGAACGATCTTCATAAACGGTAATTTCAACAGGGATGATGAAACCGGCCTGCTTTGCAGTCCGTTCATTGAATTCCTTGACGAAAGCCATAATGTTGACGCCAGCCTGACCTAATGCAGGGCCAATCGGAGGCGCCGGCGTTGCTTTACCGGCTTCGCATTGAAGTTTTACCATTCTAGCTACTTTTTTTGCCATGGTGAGTTACACCTCCTTACATTACAAGATGTGGTACGGCGAATCGCGATGATTCTCCCACTCGCGGCAGAACGCCGCAGGTTAGAAGTTTTTATTCCAGACTTTTCTCAATTTGAGAATAGTCGACTTCTACTGAAGTTTCACGGCCAAACATATTGATCAGGCCTTTGAGCGTACTCTTTTCTTCATTAATCTCCGTAATTGTCGCAATGAAATCTTCGAACGGCCCCGATATGATCCGAACCTGTTCGCCTATTGCCACGGTAATCTGGGGTTTCTGCCGCGTATCCAGTCCCTGGGATTTCAGTATGCGTTCCACTTCATGCGCTTCCAAAGGAATCGGCTTCGTCGCCGAACCGACAAAGCCGGTAACACCCGGCGTATTGCGGACAACATACCAGGACCGGTCATTGACTTCCATTTCAACGAGAACATATCCGGGGAAAACCTTACGTTTTACCGTGCGCTTCTGTCCGTCTTTAATGTCAACTTCATCTTCCATCGGTACAAGGATGCGATTGATAACATTTTCAAGGCCCATAGACTTGACCTTGCGTTCCAACGTCGCCATGACTTTGTTTTCATAGCCGGAATACGTATGAATGACGTACCATTTCTTTTCAGATTCCACCTAGCACACGCCTCCTAACCGATTGCGGCGCGAAGCAGCCGGAAAAGCTGCGAAAAAACGCCGTCTGAAACGGCAATGATCGCCATGACTACGATAGTTGCCACAATGACCATAACCGTATAATTGATCAGCTCTTTTTTCGTCGGCCAGATAACTTTCTTCATTTCCGCCTTAACGCCCTGGAGGAATCGACCTGAATCCTTTTTTCGTTTATTCTTTTGTACTGCTTTTTCTGACGCTGAAAGTGACATATATCCTCTCACTGGCAACAGAGATTCCGGAGAATCTCTTCTACAACCGATTATTTCGTTTCCTTATGCAACGTTTCTTTTTTGCAGAACGGGCAATATTTCTTCAATTCCAAACGGTCGGGATTGTTTTTCTTGTTCTTGTTGGTTCGGTAGTTACGCTGTTTGCATTCCGTGCATGCCAATGTAATCGCTGTACGCATTCCTTACACCTCACTTCGTAATAGTTAACCTGCTTTTTGCGCAAGACTGCTTATATAATGTATCACAAGAACAGCCTCACGTCAAGGCGAATGGGTCAACTTAAAAAAAGCTAGGGCCACAAAGCTCCTAACTACTCTTAATCATACAGGATGTGCACGGTCCTGTCAATCATACATTTTTTTAGTCGCTTCCACCGCCAGGAGCTGCAGCGCCGGCACGTACACGGAAAAAATGCGCCATACGACTGCGCTGTCGGGCTCTTGCCGATTTCTGCCGGCACGGTCTTCCAGCATCGCCAGCCATACGTCCTCTTCGACAAAAGAATAGCTGTCATACGCGGCCATAATGACTTCCTTCGCCGTTCCCATAACGGTCAGTGCGTCGCCGTCCTGCCGCAGCATACTGCGAAACAGGTCGCAGGCGGCGTCAAACTGCTTGCAGAACAGACGGATAATTCCGTTACGAATATACAGATTATTCAGATCTTCGTCAGCACCTTGTGCCAGAACGGTCAAACTCGCATTGAACGCTTCAAACGACATCCCCATAGCGACACCTCCATTTTTATCATATACCGATTTGAAACGTCCGACAATAGCCTCCTTTCTTACTGTCCGTCAGCGCCGCTATTCCGGACGATGCCATCTGTCGATTTCGAAAAAAAGAACGCGCAGATTACTGCGCGCTCTTTTTTCAGGTTCCGACGCCGCTTCAGCCGGCGCCGTTCTCGTCTCTATGTATTTTCCAGCCTGTGGATATCGTCATCCCTGCCGATAATGATCAGTTTATCTTCAGCCGCCAGGGGAATATCCGGGTCAGGCGCTACGATCAGATTTTCATCGTGCCGGATAGCGGCAACGATAAGCCTGTACTTTTCACGAAGCCCCGATGTTTTCAACGTTTTTCCGACGAGAAACTCAGGCGTCTCCATTTCTACCAGACCGGCTTGGGCTGAAAGCTGCAGGTAATCGACAACATGTCGGCGCGTCAGCATCTGCGCCAATCGCATCGCCATATCCGACTCCGGGTAAATGACGGTGTCGACGCCTATTTTTTCCAGTAATCGGCCTTGCAGTTCATCTTGCGCTTTCGCGATAACGCGCCGGACGCCTTGTTCTTCAACGAGCATGGCCGTCATCAGATTGGCCTGTTTATTGGCGCCGATAGCGACGACAACTGCATCGAACTGATTCAGGCTGAGCGACTGCAACGCCGCTTCATCTGTGCTGTCGGCAATGACGGCATGCGTCACGTAAGGGCTGATCTTCTGTACTCTGTCGGGATCGACATCGACGGCCAGCACTTCGTGCCCCAAATCGGCAACGGCTTTGGCGACGGTTGTCCCGAAACGCCCCAAACCGATAACGGCAATAACTCTTTTATTCATACTGTTCCCTTCTTTTACAATAAAATGTCGCCTTCCGGGTATCGGATCGGCTTCGGCGCCTGCCGCTTCAGTGCGACAATGCCGACCAGCGTCAGCACGCCTATACGCCCGGTATACATGACAAAGATCAGAATCCATTTGCTTAGCGGCTGCAACGTCGGAGTAATGCCCGTAGTCAAGCCGACGGTACCGAAGGCAGACGTCGTTTCAAAGAGAAGCTGCAAAAATGTCGCCGGCTCGTACAGTGTCAATAAAAAGACGGCCGTAAGCACCAGAAACAGCGAGAGAAAGAAAATACTGAAAGCACGCCGAACCTGCACCTCCGCAATGCGCCGCTCCAATAGTTCAACGTCCGCTTTATTGCTGAAAATGGAACGGGCCGCCGCCAGCATGACAGCTGCCGTCGTAATCTTGATACCGCCGCCCGTCGAATTCGGCCCGGCGCCGATAAACATCAGCATCACCGTCAGAAACAGCGTTGCCGGCCGCATGGCGCCATAATCCAAGGTGGCGACACCGGCCGTACGCGGCGTCACGGCTTGCAGAAAGGACGCGACGACCTTATGCCCCGTATCGAGGGGCCCCAAAGTAGCGCCATTGCCCCATTCCAGGATTAAGATCAACACGGTGCCGCCAATCACTAAGCACGCCGTCCCCAAGAGCATGATCTTCGTATTGACGGACACTGCCTTCACGCCGTACCGTCTGCCCGTATCCCAAAGCTCGAAAATAGCCATATAGCCGAAACCGCCAAGCATGATCAGCACGCTCGTCGTCAGGGAAAAGAGAACGTCTCCGGCCATCGCATAGGGCAAGTCATTGTCAAAAAAGACGAAACCGGCATTGCAAAAAGTGGAAACGGCTTGATAAATCCCGCTGCGAATGGCCGTCGTTCCGAGGTAAGGATATAAGGCAACAATGTAGACCGCTGCGCCTGCGGCTTCAACGGCAAAGGTCAGGAAAGCGACATGCTTCGTAATGCGCAGCAATCCCCGCATACTGCCGTTTCCCATATCATCGCGCAGCAGCAGCCGTCGTTGCAGGCCGATATGCTGCCCAAAGACGAGAGCCAGTAACGTCGTCGAAGTCATGATTCCCAGACCGCCCAGCTGAATCAGCAGGACCATAACGGATTGGCCGAAAAGAGACCAGTGACGATAAGTGTCGACAGTCGCCAGCCCGGTGACGGAGACACAGGATACAGCCGTGAACGCCGCATCGACAAGATCTGTTGTTTCGCCATCGGCAGCGGCAAAGGGCAACGACAAAAGAGCCGTTCCCAAGAGCATGGCAAGAAGAAAACTGAGTGCCAACAACGTATACGGATTTTGGGTGCGAACCCGTTCCTTCGCTTTTACTTTATAGCTGTCCCGTTGAAACATGAATAACACCCCAAAGAGAATACAGGCCGCGAAAAACATCGCCGCGCCCTTTCTTCTCCCTCCGCCGCGCCTGACGACAGAAGGGAAAAGCGCCGCAGCGTCTCAAAGCTGACTAAGTATAGCACAGCAAACGCCAGCGTACAATATGGGCGGCGGATTCTACATAAACGGCCCCTTTCACCGGCTGACAGAAAGGAAGCAAAAAGCTGCCGCAGAAAAATTCTGTCGGTAGCTTTTTGCTTTATCCATCCAGATTCCGATCGTAAAGATCACTCTTGGTCAGGAATTCTTCAATCGTTGTAAAACCCAATCGTTTCAGCATTTCAATGACGTACGGATTATCCATCGGCGTTTCATAATGAGACGAATCGCCATACGCCTGTACATGCTCTTTCCCTTCATCTTTCCCGATGATAGCTCTCGGACCGCCGACGCATCCGCCGATGCATCCCATCCCTTCAAAAAAATTGCCGTCCCGCTTGCCGGCGAGAATATCATTAATCATGGCTTTGCAGGCCGGTACGCCGTCGGCGCGACGCGTCCGAATGGTAACGGCGCGTTGCGGATTCAGTTTTTCCAGTGTCGTCTTCACAGCTGCGGCAACGCCGCCGGCATAGGCATAACAAATACCGGTTTTCGACGCGTGGGGGAGCGAATCTTCCGGCAACGAGGCCATATCAATATCCGTTACGGTTAAAAGATCGCTCAGTTCCTGATAGGTTAATACATAATCGATAGCACCAGCCAGATCGGGTTCATTCTTTTCCGACTTTTTCGCCATGCAGGGGCCGATGAAAACGGTCTTGGCTTGCGGGTGCAAAGCTTTTACCGTCCTGCCGCCGGCAATCATCGGCGAAACCGAGCCGGGAACATTCGGCAAAAGCTGATGATATAACTTTTTGATCATGGCGATCCACATGGGACAGCAACAGCTGGTCAGCTGAAAATCATTTTCGTCATGAATGTTGCGATCAAATTCCAGCGCTTCTTTTAAGGTCAGGATATCGGCAAAGGCGGCCACTTCCAAAACGCCGGTAAAGCCCAGCTTCTTCAACGCCGTCCGCACTTTGCCGAGCGTAACCGCAGGACCGAACTGACCGGAAATAGCCGGAGCCACGAGGGCATACACCGGTCCGTCATACTCGTGCAGCTCCCGGACGACGGGAATAATATCTTTTTTCGTCTTCAGCGCGTCAAGAGCGCAAACATCGACACAGGCCTGGCAGCCGACACATTGCGTCTGATCGATCGTGACCCCGTTCTCGCCGTCGGCTTTGACAGCATCCCAGGCGCAAGCGTCGATACAGGGCCTGTCATCGGGCGGACAGAGGCACGGCTTCGTTCGAAAAATCAAGGTGTTGTCGGACTTAGCCAGACAATCAACCATATGCGGATCGGCATCTTCCGGCGCAATCTCTTTCTTATTGTCCGCCGCATTTTTTAACATCGTATAATATAATTCGTCTAAGGAATCCATTGGACAGCCCCTTTCTGCAACGCACACGCTGACAGTTTACGTTATAAGAAAATTATAGGGCTATTCATTTCATTTTGCAAGAATAGTTAGCTTTTTTGTTTATTTATGAAAACAGTTTTCATTTTACAGCCATCCGTGCCCGTCTCCTCTGCGCTCGCCGCCGGCCGTCATCTTTCGAAAAAATGAATCATGAGCCAGGCTTTGACACGGGCCGGAACCTCGCGCAAATCCCATATCCATTGATCGTGGTACCGAACGCCCGGCGGCACATAGCCGATAACGTCCAGCCCGAGATGATCCGCCAAATAAATGGCTCTGGCCATATGATAAGCCTGCGTAACGGCAATAACGCGGCGGTAACCGTAGACGTCATGTGCGCGGCGCATACTTTCATACGTAATCGTACCCGCCTCATCAATAATCAAATCACGTCGATCAATGCCGGCCGCCGTGACATAAGCCGCCATTACCTCCGTTTGATTAGCACCAGCTTCGTTCACGCCTGACAAAATTAATTTTTTTACTTTCTGCCGCTCATACAGGGCAATGCCGCCGTCAAGCCGTTCTTTCAGCAAAGGCATGGGATAATTATGTTGTACGCCGGCGCCCAAAATGACGGCCGCTTCATAAGTGTCATCCGGAATGGTCGCCATATTTGTCACTTCTTTCGGCGCCGCTTGCCGCATCATGTCATAATTCACACCGCCGCTAAACGCAGCGGTTCCCGCCAACAGGCAAAGACACAGACCAAACAATCGTTTTTTCATGGATTCTCCTTTTGGGGCGCCGCTCCCGGCCCCCATTAATACGATCAGTGTAGCGTAATTGTATATCAAAAAACACCCGATTTGCAACAGCAAATCGGGTGAGAACCCTGTCAACTATATGTATATACCGAAACCAAGTCGGTCATAATCAAAAAGCGCGTCCCTTTATCGGCGGTGATTATTCAACCGGCTGCGCAACGTAACCGGCGGCGTCAAGAGCGGCCATAGCGCCGCTTCCAGCCGCCGTGACGGCCTGTTGGTAACGACTATCCTGTACATCGCCGGCAGCAAAAATCCCTGCCGTCGACGTTGCCGTCGATTTATCCTTCGTAAGGATATACCCCTGCGAATCGAGGGCCACGACTCCCGCCAGAAAGCCGGTGTTCGGCTGATGCCCGACAGCGACGAAAATACCGCTTGCAGACAACGTCTCCTGCGCGCCGGTCTTATTGTTCCTGAGCGCCAGTCCGGAGACTCCCGCTCCGTCGCTCAACACTTCCAACGGCGTATAATCAAGCTTCCATTGAATCTTATCGCTCGCCTGCGCCCGCTGTACCATAATTTGCGCAGCCCGCAAACTGTCGCGACGATGAACAACGGTGACACGAGCGGCAAACTTCGTCAAAAACAGCGCTTCTTCCATGGCTGCGTCACCGCCGCCGATAACAACGACCTCCTGACCCTTGTAGAAAAAACCGTCGCATGTGGCACAAGCACTGACGCCGCGGCCGATATTTTCCTTTTCGCCGGGAAGTCCCAAATACCTGGCACTGGCCCCCGTCGCCAGAATCAGCGCCGTTGCTTCCAGGCTATCGCCGTTTTCCAAGGTCAGACGGATCGGTCTGCCTGCCGCTACGGCGGTCACCTTCGTCAGCAAAAATTCCGTACCGAATCTCCGTGCCTGCGCCTCCATTTTTTCCATCATTTCCTGTCCCCAGACGCCGTCAGGAAAGGCCGGATAATTCTCGACGACACTGGTCGTCATCAACTGGCCGCCAGGCTGCGGTCCCTGTATCACAACATGCTTCAAACCGGCACGTCCCAAATAAATAGCGGCAGTCAGCCCCGCCGGTCCGGAACCAATAACGGCAACATCATACATCTGTATCCCATCCTTATTGCAATATGGCGTCAATCTTGGCGCGCAGCGCTTCTTTGCTCTGCAGCCCTACGGAAATATCGGCCAGCTGACCGTCTTTGAAGATAGCCAGCGTCGGAATGCTGCGAATGTTGAACCGGCCGGCCAAAGCGGCCTCATCATCGACATTTATCTTGCCGATAGTAACGGCATCCCCCAAATCGGCGGCCAACGCATCCAAAATAGGTCCCTGCATCTTGCACGGCCCGCACCAAGCGGCCCAAAAATCAACCAGCGTTACACCTTTGGCAATTTGATCGGCAAACGTAGCTTCTTTCAATTCGATCGGTTTCATATATATCGACTCCTTTTGTTAATAACCATTCAATTAATTCATTGATCGGTTAAATTATACCTTTCTTGTCCTTATTTGTCAAGAACCGCGTCCTTGGGCCGAATCAGTGCTTATTGACGCCGCGAAATGCCTGCCAATCCGCATAGCTCCGATTCAAACTGTAGGCCTTGAATCCCTGTTCGGTCAAAAAATGCGCGGCCAAATCAGCATATGCACACAGACGGCCGCGGCAGTACACGACAATATCCTTCTGCCGCGACAGGCCGGACAGTCTGCTTTCCAGTTCCGACAAAGGGATACTTTCGGCTTTTTCCATGTGTCCAGCACGATATTCGTCGCCAGGCCGGAGATCGACGAGCGTGATCTCATCCCGTTGCAACCGTCGCCACGCTTCTTCCAGTGTAATCGTGTATACGTCGCTCGTCCGAACGGAGTATTGTTCCCTGATCCTGGTGATTTCCGAAAGCTGCGTCTCACCGACGACACAAAGGGCACGTACCAGGGCGCGCACCTTATCGCCGGCAACAGTATAAACGACATAGTTCCCCCGTTTTTCGGAAATGACGAGACGGCCTTCCTTGAGTACCTGCAAATGCCGTGACGTGTTGGCCGCGCTCATCCCCGTTTCACGCGAGAGCGTTTCCACCGTTTTCGGCCCTTGAGAAAGAATATGCAACACCTCTAACCGTTTTTCGCTGGAAAAACATTTTCCTATCTTGGCAAGTTCATTATAAAATTCCGTCTTATATGTCGCCGCTATTTCTTGTAACATCGTATGACCTCGCTGTAACTATTCAATTAATTTATTGTATTATTTCCTCTTTAACTATAACAGAATGGTTCATTTCGTCAAGAATAACGACATTTTTACATCCGTTGGAAAAACAACTGATTAATGCATACCGTTAACGTATACTATGCACAGAAAGTGAAACTATTCGTTACAACGATTATCTATATGAAACCACAGGAGGTATACATCATGTTAAAATCCATTCTTAACAAATTTGAAGCTATGAACAACACGGTAACACCGGATATGCTCGTCGGCGATATCGTCCGCCTTCATCCGGAAGTCGTCGATACGCTCTTGGCCAACGGCATGCACTGCCTCGGCTGCCCTTCATCGCAGCAGGAAAGTTTAACCAACGCCTGCATGGTTCACGGCCTCGACCCGGAACAAGTAACGAAAGCGGTTAACGTAGCAATTCAAGCCAAAAAACAATAGGAGGACAGACGATGAGCGCATTTTTGGGACCGATCCATTTTTGGTTATATAAAAAGATTCAATTTCAAGAAGAATTAATCGACGCCGTCATCGCTTACAGCCGCCAGCAAGGCTGGGCCGAAGGCGACTGGGAAGATACGTTTGCCACGAATGACCGCCGCGCCTTGGAAGACGTCGTCGACGAAGGTAATATTCACGGCTGGCTGCAGAACCGCATTCACGACGCCGAAGGCCGCTACGCCAGCCTCGTCTTGACGATTGTCGGTGCCGACGAAAGCCGCCTCGGCAAATTGACGGAAGGCGTTTACACCTTCGGCGCGCAGCACCGGCCGGAAAGCGTCGCGACGGCGCCGGAAGCTTTCCACCATTTGGACAACAGCTTGCTCAACGGCATGCCGTGCGATCAAGTCAATAAAGTGACGGACAGCGATCCGAATAAGATCTGTTGGGAAGAAACGCAAGATTTGCACAGCCAATTCTGGAACGGCCGTGGCGAACTGTACACGACGCTCCGCAGCGCCCTGATCAGCGGCATGTTAGCCGATTCTTCCTTTGCTTTTACCGTCCCGTCTGCCAACCACTACGAAATTACGAAAAACTGATTTTCACCGGAGAAAAGAGGAACCGTCATGTATAGCACCGATATCATGGTAGAAGAACACGCCAATATTTCGCGCATGCTCAGAGTGATCAAAAACATGTGCTGCGCCATTTTGGAAGGCGCTCCTGTCGACCAAAACGATTTCGCCGATATTATCGACTTTATCCGCAACTACGCCGACGTCAATCACCACCAGAAGGAAGAACACGTTCTCTTCCCGCAAATGGTCGAACATTTGGGTGATCTAGCCAACACCATCGTCACGCACGGCATGCTCGTCGAACACGACTTGATCCGCAGCCACGTCCGCAGCCTCGATGAAGCCTTGAAGCTGTACGCCAAAGACGGCCGCACGGAACATAAGTTGGATATCCTGACAGAGATTATGGCTTACACAAACAGGCTGCAGGTTCACGTCGAAAAGGAAAACAACGTCGTCTATCCCTTTGCCGAACGCGGTTTTTCTGATGAAATCAAAGCCAAAGTCGACGCCGGCGTCCGCGCCATTGCCGAAGAAAATGAAAAGACCGATTTTAACGCCAAATATTTCGCCATACTGGATCGTTTGGAAAAGAAATACTCGGCCCTCCATTTAGTCACCACTACGGCTGACAAGCAATAACCCCATATCACCACTTTTCCTATAAAAAGGGAACCGTAACGAAACAGTCCTTTGAAAACGAATAATGGGGATTGTAGACACTGCAGTGTCTACAATCCCCATTATTGCTATATTTATCTCAGGAAAGCGTCCTCCAAAGGGCCTCGCCAAAGCGGATCCCCCTTAGACCAGGGTCTGCAGTCTGCTTCTTCTAAAGAAAGCAAAGTTGCAGTGCCACTTGGACGTTTCTTTAAAATCCATGTATTGTCCATGGGATAAGGCGTTTTTACTGTTCGAAAAACAGCCGGTTAATGTCCAATGCAATGGCTTTAGAAGATATAAAGCGCCCAGCCGTATGGCGCTTCGACGCTTTGAGCTAACGTAAATCTAACGATCTGACATACGCTCTTTGCTCAGGTCATCGAAGGACTATCGTTACGCGATTCCCTTACGTTTAATGGACGTATTCATGGATGGTACTAAGTTTACAGCCTACGCGTCTGTTTGGCGTAAGGTATCTCGCATCTTTTTATTTATATTCTTCATATTTGTATTTATGGCTATTGGTACACATTGTATTGGCAGTTAATGTCACCTTTTATAGTTAGTAACGCGTAAAGATCCTTAAGTTTAGCCTTCAGCAACAACTTTATCAATCCAGTCAAACATATTTTTCAAATCATAGTCACTCTTATGATCTACGCCCCAAGGTAAAGCAAAATCTACATCGTAGCCAAGGTTAGCCGCTTTGACAGCTACCATAAGCGGAATGCTGAAGGACGTATTGCTGTCGGCTTCACCATAACGGATTCTCCAATGTTTTGCATTGGTAGCGCCACTGTTACCAAGGTAGTACATGGCATTCATCATATTAACGATGTGCTGATCTGCGCGAGCCGGTGACGTATCGGTGGCGTACAGGGCAGCTGTATCGGTAAAGTGTAAGTTGTTCATAGTAGTAGTGCCGAACTCGTTGTTTTCGCCAGTACTGTTATCGCGACTGTCAAAAGCGCCAGGCGTCTTCATACGACCTACGGATTTATTATATTTTAACCAGTCCACATCTACCATCTTACTGGGATCATTTTTATCATACATTAAGAAGTTTGCCTTAGAAATATCGATGCCGTCTTGTCTGGCTGCTTCTGCACTTTTAATGATAAACGATTTAGCATAGTCAAAGAATGTGCCAGTGCCGTCCGTATTTAAGGTCAGGAGCTGTCCGTTTGCATCTTTAAGTTGAAGGCTATTTACATACGACGCATAAGCTGTTTTTAACATCTTGGAATACGCCATCTGATCTTTTGTAAGTACTACTTTTTTAGCAGTATTGCGGTTCTTATTTCCCATAATTTTCGGTTCGGCAGTTGTACTCTCAGCGGTAGTTTGGCCAGGAGTAATTACTGCTGTCGCGGATCCATTATTGATTTTCGGAAGTTGCGGCACTGTAGCCGTCGTCTTAGAAGGATTATTATTGATAAGCGGTAACTGTCCCTGTGCCATCATCATGCCGCCAGCGTATTCATTCACGCCATTATAAGACCATTCATACGCCATATCCGCATGATCCAGATTCGTAATGGGACAGAAAGCAGACACTGCAAAGATATCGGTACGGTCATTAGCTGCGCCGAGCGCTTCTAAATAAGGTTTCATATCTTGACTGTTTCCGGCTGCGCCGACCAGCAGAGAATAAGCGCCACCGGCGCTGCCACCATTTGATACGATGCGATCTGCGTTACCGGGCATGACCGCATCATTGGCGTGTAAGTACGCAACGGCTGCTTGTAAATCTACAATACCTGCCGGAGCCTTACCGGTATACCTACCGTCATCGCCGATAAGGGAGCGACCACGTGCACCCGGAGCGGCTATGATATAGCCACGACATAGGGCGTAGGCTTCTGCGCTTTCCGTATTGCCCCAACGCGCTTCTAAGGTACCTGCTTCTCCGGGCATATACCCGCCAACAGTGTTGGGGAAAAAGATAGGGGCTGTGTCTTTGGTATAGTTGCCTACGGGCTTATTGTGAAAATAATTTTCCGGAATATAGATATTCATATTTTCGTATTTAGCGTCAACGGGATTCGCTACATAAGGTACAGCCTTATACGCTCGGTAAGCTACCGTTTGATTGTTGACGGTAACAGCACCTGTTGTATAGCCCGTATTCGGGGTAAATATCAGGGAGTTGTTCGTAGTCGTTTTAGCTGCTAACGGTGCATCGGCAGGGACAACGTTAATTTTACCGGAAGCAGCCTCTCTACTAGCTGTTTTTGTTGAAGTGGATAGTTGGATCGCCGCAGTATGTCGGTCTTGATGTACAGCAGTTGTATGCACTTGCGTAGCCGTTGAGGCTTGCCCTTGATCAGTCGCCGGCGCATTGGCCTGTATGGCTATAGATGTCGCCAGATTTAAGGATAAAGCAAAGAGAGCCGTTAATTTCATTTTACTCATTGTGAATCTCCCCTTTCTTTTTCAATGTGAAAATTAATTAAAGTATATCCAATTAACGTGTAGATATCAAATCAGTATCAACTATCTGTTCATCATATGAATAAATAATGGTGTAAAAATAGGAGCCGCAATTAAACCAAGCGGTTATGAATGCCGTAAGCCTGACAAGTACAAAGACGATATTAGCAGTCCTGCAAATGTGCCCTATGACGCGGTCACAGATAAATATCTTTTTGCGAACAGGCGTAAACACATATACAGCGGCGTAAAAAGGAAAAACGCCGCTCCGGATAAATTTACGAGCGACGACGTTACCAGCGTAAATCCCGTAACCATTGTTTGCTTCATACAAAGTGTCTCCACTCAAAATTCGTAAAGTGCGACTAAAAAAAGACTGTAACGAAATGAGATTTCCAGTCTCGTTACAGCCCTTTTTATCAGTGTTATCTAGTTATTTTCGGCCGGCACCGTTTGCCTTTTTCCCAGCAATCGCGTTCTCAATCATTTCCCGCACATAGGCCTCCGTAACTTGACTGTCGTGCTGCCGGGCCGCCTTAAAAGCGCTCATCAGCACGGCGTTGGCAATATCACCGCCGGAAATACCGGCGTAATCGTGGGCCAAGGCGTCGATATTGATATCGTTAGGCATTTCGTCGGGAATATAGCGCCGCCATAACAGCTTCCGCTGTCCTTCGTCAGGCAGATCGAAGCGGACGTGAACGGGAATACGACGCATAAAGGCCGAGTCGAAGCTTTCGATGAAATTCGTCGCAAAGATGATGAAATCTTCATATTCATTCATTTCCATAAGCATGACCGACCGCGTCTGATTGACGCTGACGTCGGAAGCACTGGCCATGTGCGTCACGCGATGCCCCAAAATGGCATCGGCTTCATCGAAGAAGAGAATGCTGTCCGTATTGGTTGCCGCATAAAAGGCTTTCTTGATGTTCTTCGGCGTCTCGCCGACGAATTTTGACTCCAATTCGGCGTAGTTGATCGTAATCAGCTTACGTCCCAGATAGTCGGCAATGGCATGGGCGGCCATCGTCTTGCCCGTCCCCGACGGCCCGTACAGATTAATCCCGAGACTTTTAGCGTGCTTGTGCGTCTTCCCTAGGCCCCAGGTCTTAAACACGATATCGCCGTAACGAACCGAATCGGCGACATCCATGATCCGACTGCGCACATAATCGGGCAAAATAATATCATCAAAGGTGTACCGCGGCTTTTCCGGTATGAAATTGATGACCGGATTTTCTTCTTTTTTCGTTTCCATGGCTATGTCCTCCTGATTAATCCTATATCGAAAAGCGGTCTGTCATTGCCGCTCGATTTCACATAGGTCAATCATATCACACATAGCCGGCATAAGACCAGTAAAAAGAGCAACTGCCGCCCCTTCGCAAACGCGGTCCGGACCGGCAGCACCGGCAGCGGGACGCCTGCCCGCGCTTTATTGCGGGTACACATAGCCCGGTACCCTTTTGGCCGGCACAATTTTTTCCACTTGAATCGTCGGCTGCGGCCTGCTATGGTATGTCCGGCTCGTAACCGTTCCTTTGACGGCGACCCACTGATTTTCAGGCCAACGTTTATTGCCCGTGTACAGGCAATCCAACCCAAACGGCGACAGGTCGTTGACACAGCAGAACATGAGATACCGGGCCAGAACGAAACTGTTGTCTTTAAGACGACCGTCAGAGTAGGAAACGAATCCGATCATATAGATATCATAGCCTTCATAGGCCTTGATATCCTTCGTCAACGTGAGAATGACGGAATAATAATTTGCCGTCGTTAAGATGATCCGCTTGCCCTCGTTGTCGATGCCGCTACCGTGATCGGCATCAAAATCAATCCCGTAGGGCTTCTCCGCCACGTCGTCCGCCGTCTCCGCGGCAGCCGCGCTTACGGCGCCGATACCAGGCGAATACGCCGTACCCAGCAACAGGGGACCGGCGAAAAGGAGTACGGGAATAAGCAGCGTCAGACAATGACCATAGGAAAAACGATAAACGGGCCGGCCCATCTGTCTCAACGATACGACCCCCCAGACGGTCATGACGGCCGCCATCAGGCACAGACAGGGGAAGAGGCGCGGCGCGACAAAGGAAAGGTAGCGTCCCGTTGCCAGCATGGCCGCCGTTACGCCGCCGGCCGCCAGAAAGCTGACGCCTTCCAGCAGCGCCTGTAAGTTGACCGATGTATAGCGTATCAAAGGGCTCCGCCTCCCCATAAAAGCGCATAAAGCCAAGCCATAACAAAAGAAACAAAAATGATCGTCGCCGTCAGCCTGTAGACGAAGGCTTTCGGAAAGAGCGCTGAAAGGATGAGAAAGTTCTTCACATCCAACATGGGTCCCATAATCAGGAATCCCATGACCGCCGGCAGCGGCACACGGGTACTCAGGTTGCGGGCAATCATCGCGTCTGACGTCGAACAGAGGGACAAGAGAAAGGCCAATGCCAAAAGCAGCACAATCGCCGCCGGCACATGTTCCTGCAAGTCGTAGAGGAAAAAAGCCCCTTCGCCGTATACCTGAAACAGCGACGACAAGACGGTGCCGATAAGCAAATACGGCGCCATGCGGAAAAAGTCGCTCCGCGCGTGAAGCAGAAACTGCATGCCCTTGCCGTATGGCGCGCCGGAAGTCGCGTCAAAGCCGCAAAATTCCAGCGGAACCTGCTGCCGGAAATCCTCCCGCTCCAAGCCTTTGTAGCCGAGAAAAGAGAGACTGACGGTGACGGCCGCAGCCGTTCCGAGGACGAGCCGGGACAGGACGACGCTGTTTACGCCCATAAATGCATAGTACGTCGATAAAATGACGATCGGATTGAGCAGCGGCCCTGCCAGCATAAAAAGCATGGCCGTCGGCACCGGCACCTTGCGGCTCACGAGTCCGCGAAAAACAGGAATAGCCGCACAGTCACAGACGGGAAAGAGAACTGCGCCAACCAATGCGCTGACCATGCCCTGCAAGAGATTTCCTCTTAAAAAGGTTTCGATGAAAGAGGCCGACAAAAAGAGCTGCAAGGCCGATGAACACAGAATTCCCAGCACGAGAAACGGCAGTCCTTGAAGCAGCGTCGCCATAGAATACGTCAAAACCGTATTGAGCGAATCGTAATCAGGATCGCCGGCTGTCGCAAAAAAGCCGTAGAGACCGGCAAGACAGAGAAAAAGCACGAAAAACCGGACCAGCGATGTCTTCCTCACAGGCCGGCAAAGTCGGTTCGTCCGCTGCGCCGACGACAACTCTCTGAAACATGTTATCCCTATATCGGGACGCAGGGTTTTTACAATATGCCCGGCAGCATGCACCGTTTCCCCCTCCGTCAGCGCCGGCGGCTCGAACATAACGACTTTATCGGCATTGCGAAGCTGACTGACAACGGCAGTACCGGTCTTGCCCAATCGGTGCAGGCAAAATGCCGCCGTCGTAACGAAAAAAACGGTCTTTATCTCGATGAGATTCCGCAGATCACGATGAAAAAAGAGCGCTTCCGCCAGGCGGAAAGGCACCATGCCGTTCCACTCTACCCAAAGCTCGCCGACAGGATGTTCTCGCAAATAACGGCGCAGCAAATAAGCGATGCCGCGTATATTTCCGTCAGCCGCCAACGGTACGGTCAGCACATGATCGCAAGCCGGCGCCGTCATTCCCTCTTCCATCAAAACGACACCGGCCGTCGTCTCGCGCCACGGTAAAACGTGATTGATGAAACGCGTCTTACCGGTACTGAGAAAACCGGTAACAATATACACGGGAATTCGTTTCATCTTACGCCTCCCACAACGCTTTGAGGGCTCCCTCCTGTAAATGGGAGCCGATGATCGTCAACGTCGACGGCTCCAGCGTCGTTTCGTCCAAACGGACGGGGCCGCCGCTATATTGAAGGATCACGGCGCCTGACGGCACGGCCGCCACCCCTTTCAGCCGCAAGACCGTACCGTAAGCGCCGTCGAGCGTGACTGCTGCCAGCTCTTTCCAATCATCTACCGGGCGCTGCCGGGAAACGTCGACAGTAACAGCCGTAAAAACATCGGCGGCACCGTGGTGGTGATGATCATGGCCGTGGTGATCGTGATCATGGTGGTCGTGGTCATGGTGGTCGTGGTGATCGTGGCCGTGGTGATCGTGGCCGTGATCATGGTGATCGTGACTGCCGTCGTGTGTCTGTTCCAACCGGCCATGTCCGTCCGAATCGGGTGCGACGATGCCGTCAGCCGTCTTTCGCCGCGTCAAAAGCAACTCCCTCAGATTCAACTCGCTCCAAGGCTGCGTATAAACCGGCGCCGCCGAATTCAGTTCGCCAATTGCCGCCAGCGTCCTTTCCGTCCGCTTTTTATCTTCATCGGTATGACTGATAAAAATTGCATCGCCGTTGACGATCTGATCGGTAAAAAATTCCCCGAAATTCCGCAGATAAAGCAAACTCTGCTGCCCGTCGGCAATCGTAACGGCACGGACGAGGAGCAATTTGTCCCTCAGTTCCTCGCTGTCGCAAATAGCTATAATATCAGAAAGCTTGGCAACGCCGGACGGTTCGATGATGATCAGGTCGACATCGGCCTTGCAGAGCACCTGCCGCAGCGAGCTGCGAAAATCGCCGGCAAGACTGCAGCAAATACAGCCCGACGTCAGCTCCTGTATGCGAATACCGTCATTGGCCAATACTGCGGCATCGAAATTAACGGTACCGAAATCGTTTTCAATGACCATAATCCGTTCCGTATTGCCGAATTCCGTTAAAAGCTGCCGGATAAATGTTGTTTTTCCCGTTCCTAAAAAGCCGGAAATGATAAGTACTGGTATTTTCATTCCTTATTTCTCCTTTATAATATCTTCCAATCACTACATGATAGCAGTATTTAAACGGATTTTAAAGAGGTGAAAAATTAAATTTATTTTAATAATTTATCTCATTTATATGTTTCTTTATTCATTTGTTTGCTCCAGAAAAAGGACTTTACCGCTTTACAGCCAATTATATTAAGTAAGAACAGTTGACCCGTTTTATTTTCGCAGCGGAGGTGACGCAATGAGTACCTATATAAAAGAACTTTCCAGAAAGGAGAAAAAAAGTCTGGCCGTATTGGGAGAAGAATTGGCCGTCTTACAGCGCAGCATTATCGCCGAAAAGGGATCGGTCTGCATCCTCATCGACGGCTGGGAAAATTCCGGCAAAGGCGAAGTGATCTCGCGATTGACGCAGGAATTGGATCCTCGGTATTATGAAGTCGTGGAGATGCCTTCTCACTGGGAAGCCAAACACAGCCACCGGCTTTTCCGTTCGTTCTGGGCCGCCCTGCCGCGCAAGGGACATATTACCATCTTCGACCGCTCTATTTACAACGGCATTCTCCACAATCCGGAGATTTCCGAAAAAACGCTAGACGGACGGCTCGAAGACTTGACGGCTTTTATTCGCATGCTTACCGATGACGGCATGATCGTGATCAAGCTGTTTCTCCAAATCAGTCACGACGAACAGAAAAATCGGATCCGCGCCATTGAAAAGACGGAATTTAAAAAAGAAATCCTGTCGACGCTGGATTATGACCAGGAAAAGCGATACGCCGACTTCGCCGATCACTTCGCCGAAATTATCAGCCGCACAAACCGCCTTTACAGCCAATGGCACATGATTGCGATGGATGATATGAAAGACGGCTGCCGCGCAGCCATGTCCATCGTCAAAGACGAGCTGACAGCCGGCCTTGACGCCTTCCGCAGCCTGCAGGCGCTGAATGCCGCATCGCGGGAAGAAAAAACGACGGCCGAAATCGCGTCCTATCCCAGCGCCTTCCCAGCGAACCTGACGCTGGAAGTTGCAGAACAGGACTACCGGCAACGCTTGAAAGAGCTGCAGGAAAAAGCCCGTCGTCTTGCATATATGATGTATATTTGCCATATCCCGACGATCTGTGTCTTTGAAGGCATGGACGCCGCCGGCAAAGGCGGCAGCATCAAACGGCTGACAAAGGAAATCGATCCGCGCAGCTATACGATCGCTACCACGGCGGCGCCGACGGCGGAAGAATTAAGTTTTCACTATCTGCGGCGCTTCATGACGAAAATACCGGAACCGGGAAAAATCACGATATTTGACCGTTCCTGGTACGGCCGCGTCATGGTCGAACGCGTGGAAAGGCTGGCCGCTCCCCGCGAATGGCGGCGCGCCTACGAAGAGATCAACGCCATGGAACGGTTCTTAAAGCACATTGGCGTCAACTTTATGAAATTTTTCCTGGTTATCGATAGCGAAGAGCAGCTGCGCCGCTTCAACGATCGGCAAAATACACCGGAAAAACAATGGAAAATCACCGACGAAGATTGGCGTAATCGCGATAAAGGGGATCTGTACAACGATGCTTATCAGGAAATGTTTTACCGCACATCGACATCGACGGCGCCGTGGATAATCGTAGAGGGAAACGTCAAATACCATGCCCGTCTGAAAGTTCTCCATACCTTTGTCACGCAAAGCGAACGGAAACTGCGCAGCTACGAAGAAAACCATGCGAAAGAGTTTAACTGGAAAAATCTCTGGAACGAATATGAAACGATCGGCACGTAAGACCGCCATTATCGGTAACAACCGCAACGAAGGGGCTTCCGAAAACGGGAGCCCCTTCGTTATCTTTGCCGGTCATGCGCGCACTCGTCTCGCTGTCTAGCCGTCTTGTGCCGGCCCGACGCCTCTATCGCCTCGCGACGCCGTAACCGGCGATGCAGATACTACGCTTTTTCCGCGCCCTTCTGCTGTATTTTCTCTTTCAAGTCGATGCGCTTCGTCTTCTCCTTTACGGTATCGTTAACCGGGGCTTTGACCGTTTCCTTTACCGGCATTTTATCGCGAACCTTACCGGCCTCTTGCCCGGCTGCCGGCGCCGGCGACACCGCCTCCTTGATCGACATCAGGGAATAGGTCAATTCCGGCGTCAATCCGCCGTCAAGATGGAACATGCATTTGGCATCAGCCGCTTCGACATAAACGACATCGCTGTGCACGCTCCCCGGCACTGCGGCATAAGGGCCCGTCAACATCTTCTCAGCAGCGTTCCAGGTTAAATTGGCCCGCAGAGCTGTCGCAACGGCAACGGCCGGCAAATAGACCTTGCCGTTCTTGCCCAAAGCGCGAAGCGGCAGCTTCCGGCCGTTCACCAAAAGATCATAGGCTTTAGCAACATACGTCGGCTTGCCGTCGGAAGCGGCGATTTTCGCCTGAATAGCTTCAGCCGATTCGAAATTATCCACACCGTAGCCGGCTAACGCCTTTTTCACGGCCTCCACCTCCAATGGCTGCCGCTCGTAACCGTCGGGGTAAATGTAATAAGACACCGTATGATCAGGCGCGCTGTCAATGACGATGCGATCATAAAAAATTTCTACCGGCGTCCCTACCGGCGTGTGGTCGTACAGGTCTTCTATATCCTTTTCCAGGAGACGAATACAACCGTTAGATACGTAGCCGCCAATGGACTCCGGCCGATTAGTCCCGTGAATCCCGTAATTTCCGTGTATTCCCATCCAGCGGTACCCCAGGGGGTTTGTCGGCCCCGATTCAATCTCCGTCCGGCTGTCGGGATCAATCCATGTCGGATTCACTTCTTTCACCTGCACGGAATAATACCCGATCGGCGTAGGCGTCGCATACTTGCCGACGCCTACGGGATACATGCGAATCTTCACCTTCCCCTCATAAAGCGTTAACATCCGACTCGCCAGATTCAGGACTATCTTCTTTTCCTGCGACTGCTTCCGCACCGTTGCCGGCGCAGTCGCAGGATTATCGGCATGAATGGAAACACTGGCAACAGGTGCAGCTTTCGCCGCTGGCGCAACCGTCGCCGCCGGCGTTGCAGCCACAGCCGTTCCGACAGTCAATGCGGCCAGAGCGGCAATCAAAAAACTGCGGCGCCGGGCAAAAAGGGATCGTTTTCTCCTATTCATTTTCAATCTCCAACTCTGATAGTAAACTGTTTATCATCAATAATATAAATCTAACGGTACGGCAACGAAAAAGCTGCCGTCACGCGCTTCTCCAAAGGTATCGTTTTTAATGCGGCAACGCTTCGGCGCGGTCGAGGAAACTGCGCAAAACATCGCAGGAATCATGGAATTGCCGCTGTTCCGACTCCGTCAATTCCATTTCCAAAACGCCTTCCATGCCGTTTTTGCCGATAATGCAGGGAACGCCGGCGGCGACATTGCGTTCTCCGTATTCGCCATCCAACGCCGTCGAACAAGGCCAAACCAACTTCTGATCCTGAAATATCGCCGTAATCAACATACAGGCCACGTTGGCAATGCCGAATTCCGTGCACCCCTTACCATCTACTTCCACATCACCGGCCTGTTTTACGGAACGCTGCAACGCGTCGAGCGTCGTCGCTGCCAACGCCGCCCGTTCTTTCCGCAGTTCCAAATACGATTTGCCGTTGATCAAGACGCGAGACCATACGACAAAGCTCGAGTTGCCATGTTCGCCCATGCAAAATCCCTGAATCGAACGGCGGGAGACCCCGGTTTCCCCGGCAATGACCCGCAGCAGCCGGTACGTTTCCAAACTCGTACCGGTGCAAAAACACCGGTTCCGCTGCCAGCCCATGCGCCGGCGAATATACTCGCAAATAATATCGGCAGGATTGGAAATGCTGACCATGATCCCCCGGAAATCAACCTTTTTTAACTCGCCGATAACGTCATTGGCCATACGAATGGAGTCATCAAACATATCCAGCCGTGTCTCACCGGGACGGCGGCTTCTGCCGAAAGCCATAACCAGCACATCGGCATCTTGAAGCTCGCCGTATTCGCCGGCGCGGACCTGCGTGTCGCGGCCGCAAAGGCTGCCGCTGACAGCATCATCCAGGTCAAGAGCCTGTCCAAATGCCTTTTCCCGATCCTTATCAATCAACACGATATCATTAGCCTGGCCTGCCTGGAGCAGAGCCAGCGCCACATGGGAACCGACGTGCCCGGCCCCTATAATCACCACTTTACGTGTCTGCATCATTACAAATCCTCCTCTTAATTATCATTCTGATTTTATTATAACATAACCGGCTGCCGAAACAGAGGTGATGCAAAAGATCGTAAAAAAGATTTTACCGTTGCATATACAACAGACGGGTTCAACAATTCACCGTATACTGAAGAAGTAAAATGACGAAAGTTTACGAAATTTCCAGTAAGGAGGGTTTTCTATGGCAGAAGTGCAGATCAAGAATATGGAGCACAAAAAAGTTCTGGCCTTGGCCAGTCTTGTAACCGTCGTGCCGGGACAAGTCGTCAGTCGGACGCTGGCGCAGAATGACGCCGTCAGCCTGACGCTCTTCGCCTTTTCCAAAGGAGAAGAAATCAGCATGCACGAATCAAAAGGCGACGCCCTGGTCACCGTTCTTGAAGGGACTGGAAAAATAACGATCAGCGGTGTAGACTATACAGTAGAAAGCGGTCAGTCTCTGGTCATGCCGGCAGAACAGCCTCACGCCGTTTTTGCCTTAAATGACTTCAAGATGCTTCTTACTGTCGTCTTTCCTCATAAACAGGAAATTAATTAAAGCTTAGGAGGTATTTTCATGGATCAGAAAATGTTTTGCTTTCAATGTGAACAAACAATGGGCGGTACAGGCTGTACAGGCGGCGCAGGAGTCTGCGGCAAATCGTCGGCGGCAGCAAACTTGCAGGACGAATTGACCGGCGCCCTGATCGGTCTTGCCCGTACCTGTCAATCAGTTCCGGCCACGGCGCACACGTACCGTGTCATCTTGGAAGGTCTGTTCACGACAATCACCAACGTTGACTTTAACGTCGACACGATTCAGGCCATGACCGATAAAGTCAACGCCGAAAAAGCGGCGCTCATTGCCGGCAACGAAGGCGCTTTCGACAAAGTGCGCAAGCTTTTCGGCGGCTCTTCCGCGGCAGACAAAGCCGCCGCCAACTACAACATCCAGCAAGTATGGAGCGGCAACGAAGACGTTCGTTCATTGAAATCCCTGATCCTTTTCGGCATGCGCGGCATGGCTGCCTATGCGTATCACGCGCTGATGCTCGGTCACTCCAGCGATGAAGTAAATCAGTTCTTCGTCAAAGGACTCCACGCGCTCGGCGAAGACTGGGGCATGGATGAACTCTTGCCGATCGTACTGGAAACAGGTAAAGCCAACTTCGCCTGTATGGAAATGCTCGATCGCGCCAACACGACGACATACGGCACGCCGACGCCGACGACTGTTCCCCTGACAATTGAAAAAGGACCGTTCATCGTCGTGACCGGCCACGATTTGAAAGACCTCGAATTGCTTCTGAAACAGACAGAAGGCAAAGGCGTCAACATTTATACGCACGGGGAAATGTTACCAGCCCACGGCTATCCTGAATTGAAGAAATATAAACACCTCAAAGGCAACTTCGGCACCGCCTGGCAGAACCAACAAAAGGAATTCGACAATGTGCCGGCAGCCTTCCTCTTTACGACGAACTGTCTGATGCCGCCGCGCAAATCGTACAGCGACCGCGTCTTCACTACGGAAGTCGTCTCCTTCCCCGGTCTCGTGCATATTGATGACAATAAAGACTTCACGCCGGTTATCAACAAAGCTCTCGAACTCGGCGGCTATGCGGAAGATCATGAAATGACCGGCATCAACGGCGGCAAAACGGTCATGACGGGCTTTGGCCACGGTACCGTTCTCGGTGTCGCCGATAAAGTTATCGACGCCGTTAAAGCCGGCGCCATCAAACACTTCTTCCTCGTCGGCGGCTGCGACGGCGCCCGTCCGGGTCGTAACTATTACACCGAATTCGTGCAGAAAGCGCCTCAAGACTCCGTTATCCTCACCTTGGCCTGCGGTAAATACCGCTTCAACGACCTGGATCTCGGCACCATCGGCGGACTCCCCCGCATCATGGATATGGGCCAGTGTAACGACGCCTTCAGCGCTATCAAAGTGGCTCTTGCCCTTGCGGAAGCCTTCGAATGCGGCGTAAACGAACTGCCCCTCAGCCTCGTCCTCTCTTGGTATGAACAGAAAGCCGTCTGTATTCTCCTGACGCTCCTCTACTTGGGCATCAAGAACATCTACCTCGGACCTACACTTCCCGCCTTCGTATCTCCCAATGTGCTGAACTACCTCGTAGAAAACTACAACATCAGCCCGCTCAGCACACCGGAAGAAGACTTGAAGAAAATCTTAGGATAAAACGGAACTATATAAAAAGACCTGCTCTCCTAGGAGAGCAGGTCTTTTTTCAATTGCTTAACTTTATGTTCTCAGTACATACCCCTATTTTATACCTTGTACAGGCAGTCTAACTACCGTGCATTGGCCTCGCCGCGATAGATGGTGCCACGGCTGCTGTCAACCGTAACGGTTTCCCCGTTTTCCAAAAGCTCCAGGGCATTTGTCGTCCCGATAATCGTCGGGATCCCCAAGGTAATAGCAACGATAGCCGATTCGCTGGAAAGCCCAACTTCCTCGGAAATAATGGCGCCAGCCCGTTTCATGTAAGGGATGAGCGCCGGTACTGCACTGCGGATGACGAGGACGGCTCCATCTGTAAAGTCCGCCGCCAACGAAGACTCGTCCTTGGCCAGGCAGATCTTACCGATCGCCGAATTTCGTCCGATGCCGGTACCTCGCAATAAGACGTCGCCGACCACTTGCACACGGATCATATTCGTCGAACCTGCCTGCGAGACCGGGACGCCTGCCGTCAAAACGACGAGATCACCGGCTTTAATCAACTCATTGTCGAGCGCCGCAAAAATTGCATTTTCAACGACTTCATCGGAATCTCCCGCTTCTTTTCCCAAAACGGCATGAACGCCCCAATTCAGTTGCAGCCGCCGAATGATCGTTTCGTGCGGCGATACGGCAATAATCGGGCAATCAGGACGGTATTTGGAAATCATCTGCGCCGTACTGCCGCCTTCGGTAGAAGCGATAATCGCGGCGGCGTGAAGATCCTTTGCAATCCGCACCGTCGCTCTGCCGATTGATTCCGTCGTCGTCGATGACGACGCGTGCTCATCTTCATGAGAATTCGGTTCGAAGGTTCCTTCCGTATACAAGGCGACGCGAGCCATCGTCTGCACGGCTTCGACCGGGTAGAGTCCGCCGGCCGTCTCTCCGCTGAGCATGATCGCATCGGTACCGTCCAAAATAGCATTGGCAACGTCACTCGTTTCCGCCCGCGTCGGCCGCGGATTATTGCACATCGATTCCAGCATTTGCGTCGCCGTGATCACCGGCTTGCCGGCCTGCTGGCATTTGATGATCAGCATCTTTTGCAGTGCCGGAACTTCCTCTGCCGGCACCTCCACCCCGAGGTCGCCGCGGGCGACCATGATGCCGTCGCTCATCTTGATAATCTCATCGATGTTCTGTACGGCAGCTTGACATTCGATCTTGGAAATAATTTTCATCGGACTGTTGTGTTTTTCCAATATCTTGCGGATCGTCACGACATCCTTGCCACGTTGAATAAATGAAGCGGCGATCCAATCCATATTCATGCGGACGCCGAATTCGATATCCCTTTCATCTGTTTCCGAAACGGCCGGCAAATTGATGGCAATGCCCGGTACGGCAACGCGCTTACGATCACTCATCTTTCCGTTGTTGAGAATGACGGTATGAATATCTTCGCCTTCAATACCGGTTACTTCCAAGTTGACCAACCCGTCGGAAAGAAGAATGTGGTCGCCGACATGAAGGTCCTGCGGCAGTTCTTTATAATTCATCGACGAAATCGTTTCATCGCCGATTACGTCCCGCGCCGTCAACGTAAACGGCGCGCCGGCTTTCATTTCGATCGAGCCGTTCTTAAATAAACCGAGGCGAATTTCCGGTCCCTTCGTGTCCAACATCAACGCGATCGGGCGCTGCATCTTTTGGGCTGCCGCTCTGACGGCTTCTATCCGCCCTTTATGTTCATCATGTGAACCGTGCGAAAAATTAAAGCGAGCCACATTCATTCCCGCTTGAATCATGGCTTCCAATTTTTCCGGCGTTTTCGAGCTCGGCCCCAAGGTGCAAACAATTTTGGTTTTTTTCAACATGTTCGTTATCTCCCCATATTTGTCTTATTCAGAAAACACAGCCATCTGCCCATCAAGAGCGGTCAGCAAAATCCTGGCGCTGACCGCATTTGTCGCAACAGGAATCGAATGAACGTCACAAAGCCGCAAAAAAGCCGATACATCCGGCTCATGGGGCTGCGCCGTCAGCGGATCGCGCAAAAAGACGACTGCCAATACTTCCCCGGCGGCGATCATCCCGCCGATCTGCTGATCGCCGCCCATAGGACCGGGCTGCATCTGCTTGACGTCAAGTCCCGTCGCGGCATGAATCCGCCGCCCCGTTTCACCGGTACCGACTAAAGGATACCTTCTCAACAACGCTTGAAATGTATCGGCAAGAGCTACGATCGCATCCTTTTTCGCATCATGCGCAATCAGTGCAATATACTTTTTCATCGGGTCTCTCCTTCTCTTAATACGTTTCCGTTCCCACCGGTTCTTTTTTTGTCCCACATAAACAACAGCAATACACCTTTTCCGTGTCTACAGTGATTGTATCGTATCCCTCGGGAGATTGCAAGAAAAACGCCGGGAAAAAGGACATTCTTACAAAGATCATACGTTTTTTCCCATTCTTGACAAAGCGCTCGCTCCAAGAGGAGAATAAGAGAAGAAGGGGGAGAGTGTATTGCTGAAAATACTTTCTGTTATTTACATGTTATGGGGCTTCAATTGGGTCGTAATGAAGGAAGCCAACCTTTTCTTTTCGCCGACCATGTTCGTCGCACTCCGCTTTGCCGGCGGCGCGATAGCGCTTCTGGCGACAGCCGCCTGGCTGAAGTTGCCGCTGCCGCCGCGGCCGTATTGGAAATGGATCGCCGTTACCGGAATCCTGCAGATCGCCGTCAATAATCTTGCCATACAGATCGGCGTCGTCGCCCTCGGTGCAGGGCTTGCGGCGGTACTGAACTACAGCATGCCCGTGTGGGTCGCCATAATGGCCCATTTCATTTTGAACGAACGGCTGACGGTACGCAAGCTCGGCGGCATCGCCGTCAGCATGGCCGGACTCCTCATTCTCATGAAAGTAGACGTTATAGGCAGTACGAACGGTATTCTTATTACCTTAGGCGGCGCTGTCGCCTGGGCTGCCGCCAGTATCCTCATGAAGATCCAAGGCCGCGTCATAACGGAAAATCAACGAAACGGCCGCCGCGCTGCGTGTCACATCATCCAATACACGGCTTGGCAAATGGTGGTCGGCTCGCTCAGCCTTTTCGCCTACATGGCGATTTCACCACCGCCGCCTGCTGTCTGGACGCCCCTCGCCGCTGCCTGCCTCCTATACAATTGTCTCTTTGCTTCGGCTTTGGCCTTTTTCCTCTGGAACCATCTGCTCACGCTGATCGAAGCCTCAACCGCTTCCACCGCCGTTCTCGGCGTCCCTGTCGTCGGCGTCCTCGGCGGTGTCATCTGTTTCGGCGAACCGCTGACCCCGCAAATCGCCATCGGCATGGTCATGATCCTGGCCGGTATCGTGACCATCGTACGTGCGCCGGCAACCAAATAACGGCCGAACCTTGCCGACTGACATCCCCGCCGACATCCGGCGCCAGACAGAATCCGGCAAAAAAGCGC
>NZ_AWXA01000003.1:0-33697 GCF_000478965.1 Megasphaera vaginalis (ex Srinivasan et al. 2021) | reverse complement strand
CTTTGTGTGGTAACTTAATTTTACCGACGGCAATAGACTATGTCTATTTTTTATGAAATTGAATTTGCAAAACTTATTATACGTTATCTTAGAACGTAATCAGCCGATGTTTCTCAAAGGCTATGAAATAACAGATACACGTCTAGGCTTAATTGGTATTGGACATATTGGTTATCTTGTCGGTACTAGGCTAAAAGCCGGCTTTAACATGGATGTTTTAGCTTACGATCCATTTATTTCAAAAGAAAAATGTAATGACATGGGATTTCAGTATGAAAGAGATTTAAATACACTTATACAAACTTGTGACATAATATCAATATCAGTCCCATTAAATGACTCCACTAAAAATATGATCAGCAAAAAGGAACTATCTTTAATGTCCACTTCAACCATTTTAATAAATACGTCTCGCGGTGGAATTGTAAACGAAGAGGATCTCTATGAAGCTTTACAAAATCATCAAATCTTAGGTGCTGGTTTTGATGCTTTTATCGAAGAACCATTACCTGCTCATCATAAACTATTTACTTGTCCTAATTTTGTAGGCACGCCCCATAATGGTGCTAATACTTATGAAGCACTTACTAGGATGGGGAAAGGAGCCGTTGGTGAAATCATTCGCTTCGAAAAAGGGGTACCTACCTTAACAAACATCGGATTCAATAATCTGCCATAAAACAATTAGTATACTCAAATTTACATTCGAGAGCTTAATCTCAATTTTATCTCTCGTACCTATTATCACTTTCATTAGATTAAGTTACCTACAATAACATAAGATGCCCTGTATTACTAATAAACAAATACAGGGCATCTTATGTTATTATTTTTTAATTATTCCCACTCAATAATTACCATATCATATTTGTTTCTTTAATTCTTTATTAGTATCTTTTAGGTTTCTGTTTTCAGCTATTTTTATATCTATTATTTGTGGTTTTAGAGTTTTTTAGTATCAAAACAGTATCAATGGTGATACTATTATTACAATATTCACATTGCAACATTTTAAAATTTATATTTAAGATTTTTTATCTTTTATACTAATCTCCCAGAAAAAATAGCCTTTAACGGCTTAATACCATCTAATTGCTTATTATTTTGTTGGTTATTCTTACCCTTGTAAAGCTCAATATAATACTTATCGTCGCTTTTCATTTTATTCAATGTATAGAAAGTGCCCAATTCCCAGGAACACCAGCCACGTATATTTCCACTACCACGAATAGAAAACTCACTATTAACAGTTCTCAAAAATAATAATTGCCTTGACTCTGAAAGATGTTTTGACAAATTGTTTTTTATATCAACTCCGTTTTGGAACTTTGGAGAAAATATCCAGTCAACATATAAAAATATACCTTTTTTTAGCATGAAAATAAACAGCGACAGTGTGTATAGTTTATCGTCAAAAGCATGAGATAAGAAAACTTTATTCCCAGCAAAATGATCCATGCTTAGTCTACTATTATGAATATATTCTCCATTAGTCTGAAGTTGATTAATTATGGAATTGTTTATATCGCTTAATAACTTTATTAGTGAATTAAATGCGTAATATTCATCTTTTGATTTACCAATAGTCTCCGTAAAACTTTCTAATTTACTGAGATTTTTCTCTTTAATAAAATCATTCTCTAATTTGAATCTGTTTAAGTTTTCAATATAGACTTCATTGAACTCAATTTTATCAATTTCCACGTTATACGAATTAATTAAAAATTTTTCTTCAATTCCAGCAAGTATTGCTATGTTTAGTTTTAAAAGTTTAGATAAATCAATCCAAAAAGAACCTTCAAATTGTTCAAAAATAAAATCATACAAATAATCTTTGTTTTCATCTACTATACTTTGTACACTCTGATACAAACTAACTCTATCGATCCCATCCATAAAATATATCTCCTATACTTCCTATAGGAACAATTACCAAGTCGATGGTTTATGTTCAATACCATACTCAATTAAATCTTCTATATGGTCTTTTATGTCGTTATAAACATTTTCACTTGATGACCAATTGGATTCAAAACATTTAACATATTTAGACATTGGTACTCCATTTATATTGTAATAATCAAACGGATTAGCTCCCTTACTATCTTGTTTGCCAAATACATTTTTCAACTTATGTATATAGATACCTACAATCCCTTTATTAAGTTCATAAGCTCTTTTTATTTCATAATTTATCCATTTTCTGTTTGCTGTTTTTTCTCCAATCAAAACAACTAAACATGAACGCTTATTTAACTGTTCATCAATCCATTCTTTAATTTTACTTTCAGTTTTTTCTTTTACTTCCTCCCAGTCATTATCAGAAAAGGTAGAACTACTATCTACTTTCCCCATGTTGCGAACCTGTCCTGCCCTCCAATTATCATTATCGTAATGAAAGCTAAAAAATACCTGTCTTTTTGCCATTTAAAATTCCTCCTTATTTAATATTTTAACTGCTTGAACTATGTTTTTAACAGACATATCAATATCGCCATCGCATTGTTTATTTGCCTGTTCAATTGCACTTATTGTATTTTTATCTGTAATTTCTCGAGTTATTTTATTGAATATTTCTTTAGCTGACCCACCAGTATGTTCAATTGGCAAACATACTAACCCATGCTTTTTACATAACTCAAATTCATCTATAACTCCACTTGCAATATTTTCTGTTTCTTTGTTTCCAAAAATGAATATAGCGGTTCCGCAATTATCAATCATTTGCTCTCTATTTTCCTTATATAGCTTATCTAAATCTATTCCTAATGAGCTATTTTGCGGGAAAGGCATAAGCGTCAAAAAATCACTTATTTTGGAATTATGATTCAAGCAATAATCTGCGACACCATTTAATATAAATTCACCTACACCTTTGCCATATCCATTCACAATACGATAACCATTCTTTGATAGTTCAAAAGATAGTTTGTGAATAAAATTTTTACCCGTTTCATGAGAATAACCCGGATAACAATATGCACTACCCGATATAAATATTGTTTTTCTTCTATATCTATCTACAAGTATACTTAATATGTCAGTAATTTCACTATAGTCATTTACCAAATAGGTAAAAATACCATACCTATTCAAATCTTCTATTTGCAGCTCTTGTCTTACTTTTTTGTACTCATAATCCTCATCAGTATCTTGAACTCTTTTCATAATACAATAATGTTTTCTTATATTCTTTTCGTCGAGTAATACCCTTAATCTTCCGATTACATAGTTAAAGTTTGGATCTTCAAAGCTAAATCCTAAAAACAGAAATGTTTTGGTAAGCAAATCTCCCTCTAAAACCTCTCTGAATAATTTTCTTTTGTTATATCCAAATTCTTCATAATCACTTCTTGTAAGTACTGCATCTTCAGGAGATTCTACATCTCCATGTAGTTTATATACGATTGCATCAAAATCATGATTTGTACCTCTTAGTTGTTCATCCTTTGTTTTTACATAAGGCTTCTTCATATTGGTTTCTAAAGCCTTTTCTATTAACTTATCATAATTTGTTGTCCAAAAAGTTGAAATTGGCAGTTGTGATAATAGTTTATGATTTTCAGTAGGTTTTACTAATTGAGAAAATTGACCTTTGATGAGATCATCTATTGATGCCCTCTTTTTCGAATTAGAATAATACTGTGCCAGATTGACCAAATCATTTTCTTTTTCAACATCTAATCCAATTTCTTCTGCTGGTTCTTTTAGAAGTTCTTTCCAACTACAAAACCCAGCAGGAATTGATAATCCTGCTCCAATAAACGCTCCTAATTCATCACTTTTAATAGCTTTTTCAATTTCTCTAATCAAATCTTTTTTTGATACTTCACCTTTGATAATAAGCACCTCCTCCTTTATTTTCTCGGTCCTAAGAATTTATCCCCATTTAGATGAATCATATGGTCCGGCATATCTGCAATCCATACTTCCGTTTCCCAAGCTAAAGACTCTGAAAATTTCTTAAATGTTTTAAAGTCTAAAAATGCTGTTACATATATTTTTCCAGCCGAAACATTTTCCGTCATTTCTTCAATTTCTTTTATTCTCTTTGGCTCCATTGCACCTACAGAAGTTACAGACTCAACAAAGTAAATCCAATTCTTATCTTCTGAATATAAAACAATATCCGGCATTTTGTCATGGAGTGTTATCTCAAAGCCTAGTTCTTTTAGTTTCTCCTCGTTCTTCACCAAATCTTTTTGAATTGTATCACCAACATACAAACATTCAGAGTTCTCAGCAAATCGTGGAGCAAATTCTTCAATAATAAATTTCTGTAATTGATTGTGTTTACCGGGAGAAAATGTGAATTCGTCCCCATTTATTTTAACAGGCATTTTTCTTACTGCTTTTTTAGAACTATATAGATCAATTAAGTTCTGATGAGATTTTAAGAAATTATTCTTTTGTTCTTCCCACAGACTTGATTGAAATGTTTTTACTAATAACAACATTTCATCAGTTAATCGATACCTGTAATTAGGACTATTTGTTGCTTTCCCATTATCTTCAATAAATGCTGCATTCCTAAAATGATGCATTGCCTGTTTACGGAATGTTTCTCTGCTATTCTCTGCATATGAAACCTCATAAAACTTTCTAATAAAAGCAATAACATCATGTATTCTTATCCATTTATTAGTTGCATTAGCCCATTCATCATTCTTTTTAATATCTGCCATTGCCAGAATAACATATCCACATAAATCCGACTGCTGTTTTGGTGGAACTTTCAACTCATTCAAAATATTCTTTGCTTCTTCTAATTTAGACATATATAAATCTCCCTAATATTTCATCACAATTTTCTTCAGACATATCTTTTAATTTAATCAGTTCCTTTCCCATATCCTCAATACAGGTTAGTGGTGGAATTGGCATCGAGTTAATTTCAGTAGCATTAACTTGAGTTGATCCATTTAAAATTCTGTAATAATTATCATAAAGTGTAGAGTTCATTACAACATACAAGCCATAAACCAAACAATCTGATAATCCTTGTAAGCCTGTAATAAAATTTATCTTATTCTGTGTGCTAATTGCCTTATATGTTGGAAATTTTTTAGCTAAATAAATTCCACATTGTAATCTACGCTTTTCTTCCTTTGCCGTAAATCTTTTCACAAATAAATAATTAGTGTTCTCCTGCAATAATCCTTTTTGCTCCGTTAATAGATACTCATTTTCTTTTCCAACAGGAAAAATCACTTTACCATCTTTTATATGTTGCGAATAAAATAAAGGAACTGCTTTTTCCTCTGCATCATTTCTTAAAGCCTCTCGATTTCTAAAATCAACTGTCAAACCAGTTTTCATTTTCAAGCCAAGCGTTGGCAAGGTATCATTCCATTCATTTACCTTTTTAATCGTATCAGCTTCTTCTTTATCAGTTATCAAAAAAACATATTTGTGTTCTCCAGAAACAACCATATCATATGGAGCTTCAAAAACAGTCTTGCTGCCAAAATCAAAATTATCATTCGTTGTAGTTATAGTAATGTTTTTTAACTTATTTAATTCTTTCTTGGCTTTAATAATTATAGTTTCTTGCAAAACAGACTCTTTATCAAAGACTTTGTCTCTGCTTACAAATAAATGAATGTGCTTCAAAGCCACCTCGTTTAAAAATTTCTCACGAAACTTTTTAAAGTACGCTCCAGAAGTCCATGATCTTGGAACGATAAACACCAATTCGCCATTATCAACCAAATTAAAACTTGCCATCTCCATAAAAAGAAAATATAAATTCGGTGAACCATAGCAAATATCAGGCATAGATAGAGCTTCATTAGCCATTTTTCCAATCTTTAAATAAGGTGGATTTCCTATAATTACATCGTATTTTTCAGGTTTAGTACTCGCCCCTAACATATTATTATATTCAAGCGTTTGACTTGTTATATAGTTATCTTTAATCACTTTGTATTCAATTTTTAGCAATGTATTCTTACTTATCCACGATAAATTTGCATTTAACAGCCCTAAAATGTCATCATTAGTTTCATAACAAGTAATTTTTATAGCTTCAATCTTATCAGTATCAATAATTCTTTGAATAAGAGCTGCCGTAAGTATCCCCGAACCCGCTCCCGGATCGAGTATAGAAATTTCTTTTGAAAATGATGATAAATCAAATAATGACGCCATAAAAAGAGCTGTTTCTCTACTTGTGAAAAACTGCCCATTTTTCTTTCGAATTTCTTTTGGCATCTGTTCAATATATTTATTTGTAGATTCAATTACATAATCAATTATTTTCATCATTCACCAACTCCATAATTTCATTTATACCACAATTCAAACTATCACATATTCTGACAATCACATCAGTAGTGATATTCTCACTATTCTTCATTTTATAAAAAGTACTTCGGCTAACTTCCGCTTTTTCCATTAGCTCAGAGTTTTTCATGTCTAAATCTATCATTTTTTTAAATAGCTTTTTATAACTTATTTTTGACACAATTGTCCTCCCATACATCAGATTTCGTTTTTATCATTATATCATATTTATTCACTTTTTTCACTACAAACTTCCTTTTACGCAAACATTCATCATTTGTATAAAAAAAGAACCGGCAGTCCTAAGACCACACCGACTATTTTTTACCTCTCATTTTCTCTCGATATTTTATTCTTTTCTTTAGTAATTCCTCTATCTTCACTCCAATGTTTCCTAATCGCACCAATAACCGATTCCTTTTTCTTCTCAGTTTTATTTCTGCCAAGATATTCATTCATATTATTTTTCAGATGTTCCAACTCCTCATATTGTGCTGCTAATGAATTATGCTTCTTGATTATTTCCTCTTGTTCAGCTTGCAATTCTTTAGAATGCTCATTTAATTTCCTGAAAAGATTTTTACTTGATTTTGTCTTCAATTCACCTATTACCACATGTCTTAAGTGTGGAAATTGCTTAAGGAAAATATCTATTTCCTCATAAGACTTCTGATAGGATTCTACATCTTTTCTGTTCATCATCATATAAATCTTATCGTTCGGATTTTTACGATAACCTTCATAATGTTCTCGCTTGCTGATGCAGATTTGAATATGCTTTACAACTTCCTTTATCCTCTTTTGCTCCCATGACAGCTTATCAAACTGTCGCTTCAACTCATTCTTTTCGATTGATATTCGACTGATTCCACACTCCAATTCTTCCATTGAGTTAAAACCTTTATCCCTGATTTCAACAAGCGTAGAAGCCGCTGTTTTAAGATTGTGTTTCGTTGCCCAATATTCATATCCTTTGCTCGACTTTGCTTTTTCGTTTTTCTTAATATCAATGATATTGCCAATTTCTTTTTCTTTATTTAGGATTCTGTCCTTAATCCGTTCTTCAGTATAATTAACGCCAATTGTCTTTGCCCTAGTAAATCTTTGCTGATTTTTACTTCTGAAAGCTATGTGTTTTCCTTGTTTAAATTCATAACCACAGCTTTCCATTTTAGATAGAAAGTCCTGCCAATTGATTGACTGCTTTATAGTCCTATCAATATCAAATTGAAGCCTCGATTTATAGCTACTTCCTTTTTTATCTTCATTCCAGTCGTACCAATTCACAAATTTTCTTCGCCTAATCTCGTTGATTTCTTTTTGTGCTTCTTGGTCGATGACAGATAAATTATGCTCCTTACATAGCTTGTCGCTTTGATTTCTGATATTCATATATGAGTCATAGTAAGAATGATAAATCTTACCCTCATCCACATCTATGGAATTAAAAATTATGTGATTGTGTATATGGTCTTTGTCGATATGTGTCGCTAAAACATACTCATATTTCCCGCCTAAAATCTTTTCACAAAGTTCAATTCCTACTTGATGTGCTTCTTCAAAACTCACTTCTTCCGGAACAAATGATTGAATTAAATGATGAGCTAAAGTTTTGGTTCTTGAGTTAAACTGCTTTTTAGTAAGCTCAAATTCTTTATGGGCATTTTCCCTACTGCAAAGGTGTGTTGTAACATAGATTTCATCATCGGTTTTATCTCCGTTACAGATATAGTCTATCGCCTTTTTCAGTGTTGTTTTAATCGGATGTATTTTAGTAACAGCCATTATCCGATTACCTCATTGATGATATAGTCGGAAACTTTTTCTCTAAATTCTGATAGGAAAAGCAGTTCCCCTTGTAAAGCTTTCTTGATATTTTCAATATCATCTTTGTAAATAACTCCTGTGCTGTTTATCGCCTTTGCAATCTGATTCAGGTTCGCTGAGTTACGACTGACAAGAGAAGATAATTCCCTCAATTCTTTTCTAAACTCACCGGATATATCTATGCTGATAATTCTATTCTTGAAAATACTGTCTCTATAAAACTCCCTTTTGCTTTTAAAATTAGTCAATGCAAATCTTCGGTTAAGCTCATTCATATCTTCTTCATTCACCATAAAGTGAACGGTACAGTTGTTTTTACGATTAACGATCTTTGACATTTATCATCACTCCTTTCTTACTCGGGGTCTTAGGGTCTCCCTAAAATTGATTAAGCTGAATTACCAGCTTACAAGCCTACTTTTTAGGACTGTGGTCAAAAAGTATATGCTTGCTATCTCACTGAAGATAATACTTTTACTAATAATCTCTTATAACTATCACAGAAAAACAGTGGACTTTTATACCAAGCGGTGCTTCTCAATATTTCCTCTGCTTTTTAAGAAAGTTTGAAAGTTGTCGCTACCACTACCTCACTACCTGCCTTATCGGTAGCAAAGTAGCGGTAGCGGACTTTTTCAAAACTCTTAGAATGGTATGTCCGAATAATCAACCTCAATAAAATCATCATTTTCATTTCTCTTATAAAACTTCTTGCTAACCCGAACCACTCCGTCAATTCTTACCTTCTTACTTTTTACAGATGGTTCCAGTTTCCATTCATCCACCATTTCGTTTGCCATAAGTTCTGAAAACACTTTTTCATTTGTTTCAGGATACCTACTCGTAAATTCGGCAGAACATAACAAATTCGGTGTATCGGACTTTGTAATTTTCCATTCCATGAAGTCCAAGAAATTTTGCACATGTCTGTTTTCGCTCTTATGTGTTTGAATGACATAATCCAAATCACTTCTTAGTTCCTTCGGTAAATAGAAATCATGCAGCTTGTTTTTGTAAAGATGTACCGCTTCTGCAATAGCTCCTTCAAAATCATTTTTCAGCATTTCTGCATGTTCTTTTCTTGTGATAGTTTCCAATACAGGGAATTTTTCCGGATCATACATCAACGGAATTTGTATCTTTTCACTATTCACTTTTACAGGCAAGTATCTTCTTTCTCCTGAGAAGTCTCCCAAGAATGTAGCGTCGTTTGTTGTCGCAATTAAAACACAACTTCGTTTAACATCTGTTGAAAAGCGTTCATATGGAAGTCTTACTGTGCTTGTCCTTGCCGATATAAACAACTTCGCTTCATCGGCACTTTTTGCATTTCTAAGAGCAACAAATTCTTCAAGCTCAACAACAATCTTTCCTACCAAATTGCTGACGGCATCTTTCCCTTTTATATTGTTTAATGAGCAATACCATTCGGGAAACAGTGCCAGCTTTTCAATAAATGAAGTTTTTCCAACGCCCTGCACACCTGTAAGAACCATCAATTCATCAAACTTACATCCTGGATTAAACGCTCTTTTTACCATGCCGACCAAGATATGTTTCATAATCCAAGAATTTAATTTTGTATCCTCTGCTCCAAGATATTTGGGTAGTAATTTTGAAATATATTCTTGCCCGTCATATGGTAGCGATTCCATATACATCGCCGGTAAATTGATTGACCTCTTATGAGCAACAAAAAGAACGGCATCTTCCATACGATTTTTAGAATACTTAATTCCAAATTCTCTTTCGATTTCAACTCCGAGGATATTTGTCATATGGTCATTCCATTTTCGTATTTCTAAATCAGTGCTTTTCTCACCTTTTAACTTTCCGTAAAAACGAATTGTTCTACTGCAAGTGTCAAAGAAAATATATCCTGATAAAATATCTTGTTCTTTACAAAAACAGGGATTCACTAACACAGTTATGAGATTGGTTGTTGTACTTTTGACTTGTCCCTTATCTGTGATTTCAAGCTCACGATCTACATAATCGCTAAGCTCCAAATCATCAAATTTAAGCCAATTATTCAAGTGAACATCCTCCTTTACTTCTGTGATAGTTATAATCCCAATATCTCTTATTTCCTCCCTGTATCGCTTTTGAAATGCTATCCTCTAAATATTTCAAGTATCCTTTTTCCGTTCTTCTTTTACTTCGATCGTCCATTCGATTAAGTGCAGATTTCAAAAATATTTCTTTCATCATTTCTACGTTTCCGTGGGTAAAACTGTTTAGAAAAAGAAGCAATGAAAAGTCATCTTTACTGGCGTCTCCGCTTGTATATGAGCCTTCAAATAACGCTCTTGCCCTTGTGTTATACCTGCACATTGTTTCTAAAACCGTATCACTGTCAGGAACACATTCAGCAGCTTCCCGATATTTTCTAATAACTTCTCTGACACTTATTTTTGGAGAAAACAGCTTATAGTATTTGTCCAACTCCTTTTGTTTCAAGAGAACTTTGTTCGCAACAAAATCATTAAATTTGTAGATATTACCTGTCATAGCAATACATCTGTTTTCTTGATACATCTCCACTTTCTCAAGTTGGTTATTAAAGCTCTTTTCTATTTTCCCCTTTACAAAAATGTGTAACCCTCTTCCGGATTGTGATACTTCGATATAAGTATCATTAAAGTCATTTATAAACATCTCAAGTTTTTTATTGTCCACATTGTCCAAGTCGATACACACAAACGGATCATCCCTGCTTAACACAAAAGACAATCCGTCACAACCACTACTCTCTATATTATTAACTGCTGTTTCAAAATCTGCCCATTGTTCTTTATTATTCCAGTCATCAGATTTGAATGTAATCGGACTCACAGGAAGCTTCAGTATTTTTTCCTTACCTTTCAAACCCTGTTTTCTGATTTTCTTAAACCATAGCCACTGTTTGTATTCTCTTAATTCAATCGGAATATTTTGTAAGTAATTTTCCTTGTTAATCATCGTAACCTCCAATCTTTATATTGCTGATGGAAGTACAACCTGATAAAATAATCTTGTCAGGGATGAAATACCAAGTTGTACTTTCATCTTGCCTTTAGTCATTTGGCTAAAGGCTTTTTTCTTGTATTGCCGCTTCTATTATTTCAGTAATCATTTTCAATTCATGCCTATAATCCGCATCCAGTTCTCCGTACTGCTTCACTCGTTTCAGTTCTGATAAAATTTCCTGTAACTCACCTTTACAACTGTCTATGACATTTCTTGTAGCAAAGACCTTTATCGGAGCATTAAGGATGGCATTAGTCATATAATCTTGTCTACTAAGTCCGGACATCGCAATCTTTTTGAAAATTAGCTCTCTATCTTTTTGATTTGTTCTGAATGCTATGGTTACATCCTTTTTCCTGTGATTAGCAAATCGCTTACCTTTGTCTCGTTCCTTTTGTTTTCTTTCCTCTTCCAAAGCTTGCCATTCTTCTTTACTCAGCAAGTTTTTGGGCTTTTTCTTTTTACGATTAACCGCCTCATCATAGCTTGGAAATTTCGGTGCTTTCACTGTATTCGCCCTCCTTATCCAATTTATCAGCCATATCCACCTGTTTATTGGGGAACATATGACTGTAATCCATCAACACCTTTATGCTCTCATGTCCTGTTCTTGCCGCAATATCAACAGGTGTAAAGCCCATTTCTATGAGCAGCGATATATGACTGTGTCTCAATGCGTGAAGCTTGATTTTCTTAACTTTCGACTTTTTTATTCCTCGCTCCATTTCCTTATTGAAATAGGTTTTGCATTTAGGAAAAATTTGCTCATCTTCTGAAAAGTATTCAATCTTCAGAAAATAGTCTTTAAGTTCCCTGATTAAAAAATCCGGAAGCATAATTGTTCTTTTACTTTTCGGTGTTTTCGGATCTGTAATAACTTCTTCTCCGTTAATTCTCTGTGCTGATTTACTGATTCGCATCGTCTTTTTATCAAAGTCGAAATCAGCTTTTGTTAATGCTCTCAATTCTCCCAATCGAATTCCTGTCCAATAAAGAATTTCAAAAGCATAAAATGAAATATCCTTGTCCTTAACAGTTTCTATAAACTGTAGGTATTCCTCTTTCGTCCAAAACTCCACTTCCTCATCACTCTTATGCTTTCCTATTCGTCCTGTTACCTTACACGGGTTTTGCCTTAATCCGTAATATTTAACTGCATGATTGAACATACAACTAAGCTGTGCGTGAATGGATTTAAGATAGGTCGGCTTATAGGTTTCTCCTTCCGCATTTTCAATGTTTAAGAGTACGTTATGCCACTTCTTTACTACAACAGGCTTAATCTCACTCATTTTCATACCGCTAAAGAACGGTAAAATTTTTGTTCTTATCATGTGTTCTTTAGTCATCCAAGTATTTAGCCTTATTGTTCCTATTACATCAGCCTTATAGAGTTCAAAATAATCTTCAAAGAGCATATTGAGTGAACCGGACATCTTTACCGTAAAATTCCTCTCATAAGTAATTGCTTCTTTCTTGGTTTCAAACCCTCTTTTCAGCTTCTTTCTGCTTTGTCCGTCCCAATCCTTGTAATAGAATGAAGCGAACCACTTTCCACTTTTTTCATCCTTATATGCAGGCATTATTCTCCCTCCTTCGCCTTGTAGATTTGTTCCATAAAATATTTCTTATTGATTCTTCCCCTAAGGATAAGAAAGCCGTGTTCAGCAAGCTGCTTATTCATATCTCGGATAATTTTATAGGCTTGTTGCTGCGATACATTTAATAAATCGGCAACTTCATTTGAAGTAAGAAATAATTTCTCCATCGTACTTTCCTCCTTTCTTTTAGAAACATATTTGTTTCTGTTTCTATTTTAGATTATAAGTAGCTTTTTTGTTTCTGTCAATACTTTTTATAAATTTTATTTTTCTATTGTGTTTTTCCCTATTTTCGATTATATTATTAAAAGAGAAACAAATTTGCTCCTAAGGAGGTGTCTAAATTGAGTTTGGGTAAATTGATAAAGAAATTTCGTGAACTAAGGAGAATTACTCAAAAAGCATTAGGGGACAGAATCCATTTAGATGATGTAAGAATAAGACAATACGAACTTGATATTCGTACTCCTAAAGATGATGTCTTGGAAAATATTTCCGCTGCACTACATGTAAACAAAGAATATTTGAAAGAACCTGATTATCCTTATACGGAACATGATTTAATGCGGTTTTTATTTAAGCTGGATGACAGCATTGAAGTGAAAATCCGTCCTGTTATTCTAAATGATGAAGATCCCGACTACACTACCACAGGCATATATTTCGGTAGCGAAGCTATTCTCAGAATCCGCAATATGCTTGAACAGTGGCAGAAAATGAAAGAAAAATATGAGAATAATGAAATTACGAAAGAAGCCTTGCAGGATTGGAAGGCAAACTATCCTGACAGCCTGAAAAAAGATTACGTTCCTTTTGAAGAAAGCAATGTGAAATTCTATAAAAAAGGCATAACCGCTAAGATTCCACCGGATATAAAATAAGTACAGAAAAAAGCACATAGCTGAAAGATTTTACTCTTAAAGTCATGTGCTTTGTCTTTTATATTGTTCGAAGATTTAAACGAAACCGGGATTTATCCCTCCCTATAAATAGGAAGTTGTTTTACACTCTGTTTCCACTTTCATCAAAGGTATTCTTTAAAGCTTTTTCAGTAGATATCATAATTACAACAAAACTTATCATTTGAATTATTGTAATACCAAGTCCTATCCACCCTATCCTATCAATTGACTTACTAATCACTGTAGGCATAATTGCAATTGCCAATATCAACGAAGGAAAAAACATATATAGCGACATTCTTGCACAATATTTTTGTGCAAAATCCCATGTATCTTGATTTTTCATAGACCGTTTCGTTCTATACCCACTTGCATTATGAATCGTTTTGAACTTTGGGCATAAATACCAAGTTAATAATAACGCAGCAGGTATTAATAATGTAATAATGAACATAAAGATCCAAAATCCCATATTTACACCTCCTCTACAACTTCAAATATACCATTATCTACTTTCCACAAAAGCCTCCCTCCAAAACGATGGAAGGCTTTTTAAACAATTCATCTAAATTCAACAACTCCCTTTTGAACCTGCTTTTTCAACTTTTTAGTATCAAAACAGTATCACTCAAGAGTTTTTTACACCGTTCAATCGGTAAAATTCACTGTTTTCAACGGTTTTGTAACAGTAACATATTCGCTTCTGTTATTCCCACTCAATCGTCGAAGGCGGTTTACTGGTTATGTCATAAACAATGCGGTTAATGTGTGATACTTCGTTAACAATACGGCCGGAGATGGTGTCGAGGACGTCATAAGGGATGCGAGCCCAGTCGGCGGTCATGAAGTCTGTCGTCGTGACGCCGCGCAGGGCCAAGGTATAGTCGTAGGTACGGAAGTCGCCCATGACGCCGACGGAGCGGTTATTAGTGAGAACGGCAAAGTACTGGTTGATGGAGCGATCCAATCGGGCCTTGGCGATTTCTTCGCGGAAGATGGCGTCGGCATCACGGAGAATGGCGAGTTTTTCTGGCGTAATTTCCCCCATGACGCGAATGGCGAGGCCAGGCCCCGGAAACGGCTGCCGCCAGACGAGATAGTCCGGCAAGCCGAGTTCGGCGCCAAGTTCGCGCACTTCATCTTTAAAAAGGTTGCGCAGCGGTTCGATGAGACCTTTAAAATCAACGACTGCCGGCAGGCCGCCGACGTTATGGTGACTTTTGATAACGGCGGCATCGCCGGTGCCCGACTCGATGACGTCGGGATAGATCGTCCCTTGGGCCAGAAAGTCAACGGCGCCGATTTTACGGCCTTCATCCTCAAAGACGCGGATAAATTCTTCGCCAATAATTTTTCGTTTCCGTTCCGGATCGGTAATGCCCTTCAGTTTGCCGAGAAAGCGCGCCGACGCATCGACGCGGATAAAGTTCATGCCCGAATGCCGGAAAGCGGCTTCCACTTCGTCGCCTTCATTTTTGCGCATTAGACCGTGATCGACAAAGATACAGGTCAGTTGACTGCCGACGGCTTTAGAAATCAGCGCCGCCGCCACGGAACTGTCGACACCGCCGGAGAGCGCGAGAACGACTTTACCGTCACCGACCGTTTCACGGACATTGGCAACAGCGGCCTTGGCATAATTGGCCATCGTCCACTTGCCGCTGCAGCCGCAAACTTCGGTAAGGAAGTTACGTAACATTTCCTTGCCATGTTCCGTATGCAGGACTTCCGGATGATATTGCATGGCATAGAGCCGCCGTTCCGTATGTTGCATGGCCGCAACCGGACAGTTTGCCGTATGCGCGATAATTTCAAATCCCGCCGGAATGGATGCAACGTAATCTGTATGGCTCATCCAGACGATCTCTTCGGCAGACAATCCCTTGAACAAAGGCGATGCCGTATCGACATCTGTCGGCGTCTTGCCGAATTCGCGCAATTCCGCCTGCTCTACCACACCCCCCAGGGTCTGTGCCATAAATTGCATGCCATAACAGAGGCCGAGAACGGGAATCCCCAAATTAAATACTTCTTCACTGATTTTCGGCGCCTTTTCTTCATAGACACTGGCCGGGCCGCCGGTAAAAATAATGCCTTGGGGCTGCAATTCCTTAATCTTATTTACAGCCTTCCCATAAGGATATACTTCGCAGTACACGTGATTTTCTCTGACGCGCCGCGCAATCAGCTGATTGTATTGGCCGCCGAAATCAACAACGATAATAAGTTCTTCGCCCTTCATTGCAAGCCTCCTCTTTACATCTCTCAAACGATATTTCATTATACCATGAAAAAAGCGGCAATGCCTAGCATTGCCGCTTTTCTTCCGTTATCTCCAAACGGCGCCGTCACTTATTTCAGCGATTGTCAACCCGTTCAGGGACCAGATCGTGTCCAGACAGACGTTTCCAAGCGATATCTTCCCATTTCGTTCCCGCCTTGCCGTAATTGCAGTAGGGGTCAATGGAAATCCCGCCGCGTGGCAGAAAACGCCCCCATACTTCAATATAACGCGGTTCCATACAGTTGATGAGATCTTTCATGATGACATTAACACAGTCTTCGTGAAAGGCGCCGTGATTGCGGAAAGAAAACAGGTACAGCTTCAAACTTTTGCTTTCAACCATCTTCACGTCCGGCACATAGGCAATAGTCAAAGCCGCAAAATCAGGCTGTCCCGTTATCGGACAGAGACTGGTAAATTCGGGACAGTTGAATTTAACGAAGTAATCATGATCACGGTGCTTGTTGATAAAAACTTCCAGCACATCGGGATTGTAGGCCTTTTCATAGGCCGTATGCCGACTGCCGAGTCGTGTCAACCCTTCCGTATCGTTCATGGCGTTCTCCTTTCCACCGCCGGATCAACGGCGCCGTTAGCAGCAAAGGCCGCCGCCCGTTCCCGACAGGTGCCGCAGACGCCGCACGGCACTTCGCCGCCGGCATAACAAGACCACGTCCGTTCATAAGGAACGTTCAAGGCCAGTCCCTGTCTGATGATATCGCGCTTATACCAATGCAGAAACGGAGCCACAACGCGAAGCTGATGGCCCGATCCGGCCCAAATGGCGGCGCTGATACCGGCCTGAAACGCCGGCGAGCAGTCGGGATAAGCGAAACCGGCGGCATCTTCCGCATGGACACCGTAATAAAGAAGGTCACACCCTTCACTTAAAGCGACACCGGCGGCAGCCGAAAGAAAGAGGCCATTGCGAAAGGGAACGTATGTCGCTACCGGCTTTTCTCCTCCTGTCGCTGCAATCTGTTCTGCATACGTGGCCTGTGGCACAGCTTCTGTCGATTGCTGCAACAATGCGCAATTGCTGTATTGAAAAACGGCGTCAAGATTGATTTCCAAGTGCCTGACCCGATAGTAATCGGCAATTGACGCTGCCGCGGTCAGTTCCTTCCGATGCTTCTGTCCGTAATATATGGATAAGGTGATGACGTTATCGCTGCCGTGTTCCGCAACGGCCATGGCCAGGGCCGTCGTCGAATCGATGCCGCCGCTAGATAGAACAAGTGCTTTCAATGTTCCGCCTCCTGAGCTTTTATTTCAAATACAGCTGCAACGCTGTTTCCGTCTTGAATCGTCCGCGCAGTTCCGCCGTGCAGGTTTTCGTATTCGTCTTGCGGATACCGCGGCAAGTCACACAACTGTGCCGGCCTTCAATCAGAACGGCAATATCCTGACTGCCCGTAATTCGGGAAAGAATGTCGGCTATATCCGCTCCGATTCGCTCTTGCAGCTGAAGCCGCCTGCCGGCCATGTCGCAGATCCTGGCGATCTTGGACAAGCCGATGACCATGCTGCCGGGAATATAGGCGACAGTGGCCTTCATGTCGTACATGAGTGCCAAATGGTGTTCACAATACGAAAAAAACTCAATATCCTTCATGACGACAATGCGATCTTTATCTGCCGTCATCGCTGCTGTCACATCGTTATCGTCTGCAACGGCAAAAGTCTTAGCAAAAAGCGCCGCTAACTCCTGATTGGAATAATTCATGCCGGCAAAAACCTCTTCATACATATTGGCAACACGCTGCGGCGTTTCCTTCAGCCCGGCGCGGTCCGGATCGGCGCCGAGGGCCGCTAAAATCCCGCGAACATGCACCGCAATAGCTTCCTTGTCAATCATCCCTATACACCTCGCATATCAGGCGGCCAAATCATTTTGTGCAGCTGCAATTGCAGTCTCACACCGTTCCATCTCTCGCGGCTCATATACCGAACGATCCGTTTCGGATCAATACGGCCGAAAACGGGACTGATATAGACAGTGCACCGCTCAGTCAGTTCATGGCGGCGGATAACTTCCCCGGCGCGCTTCAGATCCTCTTCCGTAGAAGCAACAAACTTGACGGCATCACCGGGCCGGAGACATGCAAAATTTTCAAGCACCATCCGCTCTTCACAGCCGCTGCCGGCCAATTTATAATCCAATGTAAAGTACGGTCGCCCTGCCGTACAAAAGGGAGCCAACGGAACGGCGCCGTTCGTCTCCACTTCCACCTGACACGACGTCCTCCTGTCAAAAAGCTGCAAAAGCGTCGCCATTTCCTCTTGCAGCAGCGGCTCACCGCCTGTAAGCGTCACATTGGTAACGCCGGCAGCGAGAACATAGTCCGTAATCGCTTCAGGTGTCAACTCTTCATATGGGCAATCCGCTTCATTGGCCCAACGCGTGTCGCAATAAGAACACGCCAGATTGCAGCCTTGAAAACGGATAAATACGGCCAACGCCCCGGCACGGGGCCCTTCGCCGTTAATGCTGATGAATTTCTCTGCTACTTGCATTCAGCTCTCCTGTATAGACGGCACAGTTATTCGGCGTTTCGTACACTTTTACGGCCGTCACGGCTACTCCTCGCGCCGTCAGAAGCGAAAAAAAGTGAGCGGCAAAGTTTTCTGCCGTCGGCCTGAACGGAACTTCCGTCAAAAGCATGGACTCTTCCCGCAAAGCGGTAAGCGTACGTTCCCGAAGGGAATCTTTTTCGTAAATCAGCGAATGATCCAGTTTGCGACAAATATCTTTCAGCGCTGTCCGCAAAACGGCAAAATCCATGACCATGCCGCGAGTCTGTTTTTCCTGTTGCAGCACGCCGCCGGCCTGTGCAATCACACGCCAACGATGACCGTGAATATTGCGGCATTTTCCATCATAATCACGAAGAAAATGCGCAGCATCAAAGCATTCTTCACATTCCAAATAAAACATCTTTTTCTCCTATAAAAAAGAGCCCTGCAGCAACGCAGAGCTCACCGTTTTGTGGCAACAAAACGACAATAATGCCGGGCGTCCTGGTTTTGTTTAGGGACAGGATGGCACGAACGAACTGTCCATAATAATACACAGTTTTAGTCTACATGGGACAACGCATTTTGTCAAGTAAGGCCCTCCGGCGGCAAGATAAGCTCAGCAGGGAAACTCCAGTTTGATAATCTGTCCGTTCTTTACGGTCTGACTGGAACGAAATTGCCGCATATATTCCCGATCGGCCATCCCTTCCTTCGCCGCGACGAGTAAAAGATTGCGGATAAATTGCGCATGCGTAAACACGACGATAAACGATTCTTTCCGTTCCCGCAGTCTTTGCAATGTCTCCCGGATGCGGCAAAGAAGCTGGCTGTAACTTTCAGCGCCGCTGCCGTCACAGTAATCGGGATCCATTGCCCGCCAATACGCCACTACTCGAGGACGCCGCTGGACCGAGGTCGTACCGACGCAGGTAGCCGGCGCCAAATAGACGAATTCCCGCACACTGTCCCATATTTCCCTTTTTGCAGCCGGCCATTTTTGCAGCGTCGGCGCCGCCGTTTCTCTGGCGCGCAAATATGGCGACGTAATGATCAGTTCCGGCTCGGGAATGTTGTCGCTGACTGCCGACGCCTGTTCTCTTCCCCGCAGGGAAAGCGGTATCGTTTCATGATCATTTGTTGCTTCTCCCGCATTGGCCAGGCTTTCACCGTGACGAACAAACCAAATTTCCTTCATCTTTTTCCTCTCCCTTGCCGTTTTCTTTTTCATTATAAAACAAAAATGAGGCGCTGCAAATGCAGCACCTCATTTTGTAAAGGTAGGCGTATTTTTATTACTGAAACAGAAGACTTATTTTCCTGCTAATTCTTTATATGTTGCATATTTATCTTTTGCGTAGGCTTCGGCTTTCGAGAAGAGTTCTTCAGCCATATCCGGGAAGGTACGCGTTAACGCGGCATAGCGCGTTTCACCCATGAGGTAATCGCGGAAGGAACCGGTCGGTTCTTTCGAGTCGAGAATGAACGGGTTCTTCCCTTCTTCGGCCAGCATCGGATTATACCGATAGAGATGCCAGTAACCGCATTCAACGGCACGTTTCATTTCTTCCTGCGCCTTGCCCATGCCGCAGCTGAGGCCATGGTTGATGCAAGGCGAATAAGCGATGATGATGGACGGGCCGTCATAGGCTTCCGCTTCTTTGATAGCCTTGATCATCTGATTCGGATCAGCGCCGAGAGCGACCTGCGCAATGTAGATATGACCATAGGACATGAGGATACGTCCCAGATCCTTTTTGTTCGTCCGCCGACCGGCAGAAGCGAACTGCGCAACGGCGCCGATCGGCGTAGCCTTCGAAGACTGTCCGCCGGTGTTGGAATATACTTCCGTATCGACGAGCATGATATTGACATTGACATTCATGGAAAGAACATGATCCAAGCCGCCGTAGCCGATATCATAAGCCCAGCCGTCGCCGCCGTACATCCAGATCGTCTTCTTCACGATATGTTCTTTATGGGCCAAGAGATAATCGCGGATTTCTTTCGCTTCCCCGCTGAGGTTGGCATTGACCAAGGCGGCAATCAAAGCCTTGCTCGTTTCTTCCGTCACTTCCCCTTCATTGCTGACGCCGTACGATTCCAACCATTTTTTAGCCGCTTCGTGAAGCGTTCCGTCGACGAGGGGCATGAGTTTTTCAACGTGCAGCCGGATAGCGGCGCGCTGCTGATCCATGGAAAGGTACATGCCCAAAGCAAACTCGGCATTATCTTCAAATACGGAATTGGACCAAGCCGGACCACAACCATTTTCATCGGTCGTATAGGACAAACTCGGCATTGCGGAACCCCAAGCCTGCGTACAGCCCGTTGCATTGGCAATCAGCATCCGATGACCGAAGAGCTGCGTCAACGTCTTCATATACGCCGTTTCGGCGCAACCTGCGCAAGCGCCGGAGAATTCGAGGAGCGGCTTATTGAACTGGCTGCCTTTGATCGTGAATTTATCGAGCCCCGTTTCTTTCTTGCTCAGGGTCTGCGCATAATCCCAGTTGACGCTTTCATGGCGCTGTGTATCGAGCGGTTCCATGACGAGCGCCTTATCCTTGGCCGGACAGATATTGGCACAGGTGTAGCAGCTGTAACAGTCGAGAGGCGAAACTTGGATGCGGAAACCGTATTTTTCCAATCCCTTACCGATGGCCGGTTTAGTTTCAAAACCTGCCGGAGCGTTCTGCTGTTCCGTTTCATCAACCAAATACGGGCGAATGGCCGCATGGGGGCAAACGAGAGAACAACGGTTACATTGGATGCAGTTTTCACGGATCCACTTCGGAACGACGGAAGCGATGCCCCGTTTTTCATACTGCGTCGAACCTACCGGATAGGAACCGTCCGCATAGGGAACGAATTCGCTGACCGGAATATCGTCGCCTTTCTGGGCATTGGAAGGCGCGACAATCTTCTGAATAAATTCGGGCAGATCACTGCCTGCCGCCGTTTTTTCATCGTCCGGCAGATCGAGCCAGCTAGCCGGAACTTCGACTTTTACCATGCCGTCCAAGCCGCGATCGACAGCCGCCTGGTTCATGGAAACGATCTTGTCCCCTTTGGCCATATACGTCTTGTAGATGGCGTCTTTCATATGCTTAACGGCATCATCGATAGGCAAGATATTGGCCAGTTTGAAGAAGGCCGCCTGCAGTACCGTATTCGTCCGGTTGCCGAGACCGATTTCACCGGCAATCTTCGTGGCATCAATGATGTAAAATTCGATCTTTTTCTTGGCGATCTGCCGTTTTACTTCATTGCTTAACTGTTTTTCCAGTTCTTCCGGCGTCCAGCTGCAATTCAGGAGGAACGTACCGCCGTCACGAATTTCGCCGACAATATCATAGGTCCCCATATACGCCTGCTTATGGCACGCCAGGAAATCGGCAGCTTTAATGTAGTATGTGGCGCGAATCGGGTTTTTACCGAAGCGGAGATGGGACTTCGTAACGCCGCCCGATTTTTTCGTATCATATTCGAAATATGCCTGTACGTACATATCCGTGTTATCGCCGATGATCTTGATGGAGTTCTTATTGGCGCCGACAGTTCCGTCGGAACCGAAACCCCAGAACTTACAGTTCACCGTCCCTTGCGAATCAACGGCAAGCGGAACATCGGGAATAGACAGATGGGTTACATCATCATTCAGGCCGACGGTAAAATGCATCTTCGGATTCAGCGAATCCATATTCTTGAATACGGCATTGATCGAAGCCGGCGCTACGTCCTTCGAAGACAACCCATAACGGCAAGCCAGGATATCAACCGGTTTAGCGACATGTTTCATTGCGGCGCAAACGTCTTCATAAAGCGGTTCGCCCAAGGCGCCCGGTTCTTTTGTGCGATCCATGACCGTAATCGTGCGGACCGTGTCCGGCAATTCCTTCAGGAAATGTTCCAGCGAGAAAGGACGGTAGAGATGTACCTGGAGATAGCCAACCTTCTTCCCTTGCGCCATCAGGGCATCTATAGTTTCCTGAATAGCGCCGGTAGCGGAACCCATGGCAACGATAACATGTTCGGCATCTTCGGCGCCGTAATAATTGAAGAGCTTATACGTTCTGCCCGTCAGTTCACTGATCTTGTTCATATAGTCTTCAACAATATACGGCAGTCTGTCATACCAGAGATTGCTGGCTTCTTTCGACTGGAAATACATATCCGGATTGGTAACGGTACTGCGCATAACCGGATGTTCCGGATTCAAACCGTGATGTTTGAAATCGTAAAGAGCGTCACGATCAATCAGCTTAGCCAATTCTTCTTCAGGCAACATGTAAATTTTTTGGATTTCATGAGATGTGCGGAAGCCGTCAAAGAAATGCATGAACGGCACGTGCCCTTTAATCGCCGATAAATGGGCGACAGCCGCCAAATCGGCACATTCCTGAACGCTGGCGCTGCAAAGCTGTGCCAATCCCGTGTTGCGACAGCCCATGACATCCGAGTGGTCGCCGAAGATAGACATCGTATGCGTGCCGACTGTACGAGCGGCAACGTGCAGCACCACCGGTTTCAACTGGCCCGAAAGACGGTGCAGCACCGGAATCATCAACATCAGGCCTTGTGAAGCCGTAAACGTCGAACAGAGACTGCCGGCTTCCGAAGCGCCGTGAACAGCGCCAATAGCACCTGCTTCCGACTGCATTTCAACTAATTTTACCGTTTGTCCGAATAAATTTTTCCGCCCTTTAGCAGACCAGACATCCACGTGTTCTGCCATCGGCGATGACGGGGTAATCGGGTAAATCGTCGCAACTTCCGTAAACGAATACGCTACGTCCGCTGCCGCTTCATTACCGTCAAGGGTCTTAACGATCTGTCGTACCATATAAACCACTCCTTCAGCTTAAATAATTACGCAAATACGTAGAACGTTTAACTAAATTATAAACGTTTATAGTATACTTGTCAAGAATAATTGCATTGCTTATTTCACATAAGTGATTTGGAAATAAACTTGCAAGTATACGAAAAATCACAGATCAAACATAACTGACACACTCTCCTTTCCGTAACACAAGAGGCCTGCCGCAGCCTTGCTGCCAACAGGCCTCTTACTGAACGATCCGACCTAGCTGAAAGCCAGGAACGGTGAAATAACCAACAGAATGCCGATCGAACTGATCGTGCACAACTTCCAATCACGATAGTGTTTGAACTGCGGCGTCTGCATGACCAAGTAAACCGGCATTAAGCAGCCGAGAACCCCCATTAACGGGCTTAACAAAGTCGTAAAGGTCAAGGCCGGTGCATTGAGCGCAATAGCCCCCCACGAAACGCAGACACAGAAGACGCTGATCCCGTATTTAATCATCTTCTTGTTAACGCTTTCTTCCTTCACATACCGCAGCAAGACATTCATGGCAATGCCGTAGCAGGAATCGCGGAACGAAAGGAATACCGAAAAGAACGCCGTTACGACGGCAAAGATGTTAAGTATCAGACTGAGAATCCGCACTGCCGCACCGTCCATACTCTTCGCTGCCATGGCCAAGGACGAAATATTGGCTTCGTAAGCAGCGACAGCCTGTTCATGACCGACGGCAATATTGAAGGAGAGTGCATAGAAGACGACGACAGTCCACAACGTCCAGAAGGCGATTTTCATGACTCGCATGGAACGATAATACGCCAAGACTTTGTTATCCGATTTGGCGCGGTACGAAATGACGACCGGACTGATGCCGATGAAGAAGGTAATCGAAAGAACCGTCAGCGGCAACATAACGATGCTGTTTTTAATCAAGTAAGTAACAGACGGGAACTCGCCGATATTGCCGAAATTCCAATACTGTACCATGACGACGCCGAAGAAAGCGATGACGAGCAACTTCGTTAACACCATACCGGACGATACTTTAAAGAGCAACTTTTCTCCTTGCGACGCAATCAAAACGAGACAGCAGATAACGGCCAACCCGTAGAAAATGTTGTCAGACAGCAACGTTTCCGTGACGCCGAAGGTCTGCAAAAAGGACGCGCTGTCGTTCGTTAGGGCCGTCGAATAGAGGAAAATGACGATCGTCGTAAAGACAAAGTAGAGGAAGCCAAGGAAAAAGCCCCAATTTCGCCCTAAGTACCCTGAAATGATACCGGCAAAGTCTTCACACTTATCGGAATTAGCCATAATTTGTATGTATAATTTCTGAAACTGGTACAAAATGGGATATCCGATCGCTGCTGCAACGATATACACCCACAACCCGACTAAGCCTACTTGCAACGGCAGGAACACGATACCGGCACCGATAGCCATGCCGATACACATAATAATCCAACCTAAATCCATTCCTGAAAATTTGGAAGCCTTCTTCCATTCTTCCAAGGTCATACCCGCTTTTTTTGCATACTCAAGTGATGACATACGTGAAACCTCCTATGTATAATTTTCTCCATGTACTACATAAACACTGCTCTTCTCCCTTTTTAAGTTAAACCTGCTATTTTTTTACTTGCAAAAAACAGTATTTTTATTCCTTTCATAATTTTTCTATACGGCCGTTTCTTTTAACTAAATTTTAAGTTACAACGTTTTACTTGTCAATATACACGAGGTTCTTGTTATGTATAAACAAGATTGATTGTATTCGTTTTTAGAATTATTGTATATATCAATCATAAAATTTTATGTTAAACGTTTTATTAAAATTGATATTTTTCAACGTATATTTTATATATTATTACATTTTATCGGTTTTATAATATTAACGAAATTCCTTAAAGATGGAAATAAAGCAAAAAAAACACAGTCCTATGACAGAGGACTGTGTTTTCTGTTTTCTTGAAAGGCAATACACCTTGTTTTAATACCACCGCGTCATCGGCAGATCATTGTTGCAGCCTTTCGTCATCAAGACTTGATGCAAGTCGATATTGCCGATATAGAAAGCAACAGCACAGCCGCAAAGATATAAATCCCACATGCGGACAAATTCGCTGCCGCGTTCAGCCTCCACCTGATCATGAACCTTTCGAAAATTATCATACCAGCATAATAATGTTTTATAATAATGGCGCCGCAAGCTTTCCACATCAAGAACACGGAATTCCGTATCATAAGCGAGATCGATGATTTCCCGCAAAGACGGTAAGGTGCCGCCGGGAAAAATATACTTGCGCATCCACGGATTGCTGACGAGCTCATCAAGGCCACTGATGTAGTGCAGCAAGAACAAGCCGCCGTCGACTAAAAGATGCTCTGCCGTTTCCATATAAGTCATGTAGTTGGAACGGCCAACATGTTCCAACATGCCGACACTGACGATACGGTCAAATTTCCACTTCGTCTCCGGTAAATCCCGGTAATCGGCCAATTCGATCTGTACCTGCTCTTCAAGTCCCAGTTCCCTGATCCGTTCCTGTCCCTTATGCCATTGTTCCCTGCTTAGGGTACAACCATACCCTCGAACGCCATATTTCTTTGCCGCTTCAATGAGCAAATATCCCCAGCCACAGCCAATATCCAGTAAACGCATGCCCTTTTCCAGATGGAGCTTTTCCAAAATATAATGGACCTTTTGCTGCTGCGCCATCTCCAACGTATCCGCGTCGCCCTTAAAATATGCGCATGAATAGCTCATGGACGGGTCAAGCCACAATTGATAAAAGTCATTGCCCAAGTCATAATGTGACGAAACCTGCTGCTTTTGACTCCCCTTGGATTCCGATTGGAATAAAAGTCCTTTCAATCCTTTTCGGTCAAGAGAAAAGCGGTCATTTTGCTTCAACATGCATTTCAACGCCGTAAATAAGTCGCCTTCAATATCGATATCCCGACGCATGTACGCTTCTCCCAAAGCCAATGATGTCGAAGCAAGCAAGTCCTTCTTAGGAATATCTTTGTTGACAACTAACGTAAATACCGGCGTTCCTTCACCGATCGTGTAGGTTTCGCCATGGAGACGAACGGAAAAACAAAATTGATCAAAGCGGTGAAGATAATGGATAAAAAAACTATCTAACAAATGCATAGACACTCCTCCTTACTCCGTCTCCGCCAAAGTGCGGACGACATTTTTCAAAACCATTATCGTCGTCACGGCGCCGACACCTCCGGGAACAGGCGTAATGGCGGCGGCTTTTGCCGTCGCCGCCGTAAAATCCACATCGCCTACAGTTTTACCGTCAATCCGGTTGATGCCGACATCGATGACAACGGCGCCAGCGGCAATCATATCGGCAGTCACAAAACCGGCCCTGCCTACGGCGGCAATGAGAATATCCGCTTCCGAGGCCAGCACCGCCAAATTCTTCGTCCGAGAATGACAAACCGTTACCGTCGCATTTTGCTTTAAGCACAGCTGCGCCAACGGTTTGCCGACGATATTGCTGCGGCCGATAACGACCACGTGTTTTCCTTCCAAATCAATTCGGTAATACGCCAAAATAGCCATAACGGCCTGCGGCGTACACGGCACAAAAGCGGGCTTGCCCGAGAAAAGACGCCCCATGCTCCGTTCCGTAATCCCGTCGATGTCTTTTTCCGGCGCAATATACTCACTCAGCTTTGCCTCCGAGAGATGCTCCGGCAACGGCATCAAAAGAAGAATCCCTTTAATCTCATCGGCAGCGTTGAGTTTTTCCAGCAACGCCGCTACCTCTTCCGCCGCCGCAGACGCAGGCAGTTGATAGGGCTGAAACGGCAGACCGACTTCAACGGCGCGGCGTTGCAACGCCGTACGGTACAGCGCCGACGCCTTGTCGTCCCCGATCTGCACTACAGCCAAACACGGCAACGCTCCTTTTTTTCCCAACGCTGCCAGGCCTTTGATCAGCTGTTCTTTTTCAAAAGCGGCAACACACTTACCGTCCAATACGCGCATCTTTTCTCCTATCGCATAAACGTAACGAAAACATCACTGCCGGGCTCTGCATACGCCTCTGCCGGCGGGTCCTGATAAACGGCATTGCCGCTGCCGTTAGGGACAAACCCCAGTCCGGCGCGATTCAGCCAATCATTGACTTCGCGGTTGTTCCAACCGATAAATGACGGCAAGAGGATCCCCTGGTCCGTTGTTTTCACGTCCGGCATCGTTCTCGTCTTTTTCTGCTCCGTATCTCTCGGAATATTCCCGCTGTCAATCGATCCAGACGGTGCGACGCCTTTGAATCGCACAATGTCCGTCATCATTTCTTTAAAGACCGGAGCCGCGACTTGCGCTCCGTAGTACGTGCCGTTCGGATTATCGACGACGATCAGAACGACATACTGCGGATCTTCCAGCGGCCCGAAACCGATAAAGGAACCGATATACTGCCCTTCAGCGTAGCCCGTTCCTTCCGCATTCAACCGTTGCGCCGTTCCTGTTTTACCACAGAATTGATACCCCTCTATTTTTGCGTTCTGGCCGCCGCCTGACGAAATTTCTTCCGCCATGATTTTGCTGATGGCACGACTGACGTCTTCCGAAATAGGCTGTCCCACTTCTTCCGGCTCCGTCCGCTTGTAAACGGAACCGTCGGGATTATCGACTTCTCGGATAACGAACGGCTTCATCATATGTCCACGATTGGCAATAGCGCCGAATGCCTGCACCATCTGCAAAGGCGTAACGGCAATACTTTGCCCGATAGCCATTGTCGCTTCATCAATATTGCTCATTTTGTCAGGATCAAAGAGGATTCCCTCGCCTTCACCGGGAAGCTCGATACCGGTCGCTTTACCGAAACCGAATCGCTTGGCATAGTCCGTCAAGATTTTACCGCCTGTATGAATGCCGATATTCGCCATCCCGGTATTGATTGAATACATGAGTATTTCTTTCAGCGTGACCTTCCCCATGCCGGCATCGTCCCAATTATGAATCGTCCTGTCGTCGACATCAATATAACCGACATCATCGTACGTATCGTGAAGCCCCCATTTTCCGGAATCGACGGCAGCCGCCGCCATGATCGGCTTGAAAGTGGAGCCCGGTTCATAAAGATTGACAACGGCCCGGTTTTTATATGCCGCCGGCGAACCTTTTCCGAAATCATTGGGATCGAAATTCGGTCTGCTTGCCATCGCCAGTATCTCTCCCGTCTTGGGATTCATCACGATGATCGCCGCTCCTTCAGGGTGATTTTCCTTCATGATGCCGTCTAGGCCCCGTTCGGCGACAAACTGTATCGTCGTATCGATCGTCAGATGCACGGATCGTTCCTGGTCGGGCAACACCTGTGCCAAGGCGGATTCCAAAATAGGTATATTATTTCTGTCCGTCGTCAGACGTTGATTTTTAATATCGCCGCGGATATCTTTATCAAGGACCATTTCGATGCCGTCCAAGCCGTGATCGTTATCTCCGACGAAACCGATCAGCTGTGCTGCCAACGTTCCGTTCGGATAATACCTGCGGTTTTCATCAATAAAGCGGAGACCTTTCAAATTTTCCTTGCGAATGACCTCCTCAAGGGCCTTATATTTATCATGATCCATAGTCCGATCCAGCCAAACGAAAGCCGTATCGCGGGAAAGACGCTCCGTCAGTTCGGCTTCGGAAAAGTGCGAATACGGCGCAATATATTTGGCCATTTCTGCCGGCGTTTTTTCGATCATCGTCGGGTCGGCATACAGTGATTTCGTCACTTCGCTGATAGCCAGAATTTTCCCGTCCCGGTCGAGGATCATGCCGCGCGGCGACTGCAATTTGCGGTCTTCTTCCGTCTGCGCATCGGCGCGCTCCGCCAATGAGCCGCCCTGAACGATTTGCAGCCAGCCCAGACGCCCGGCGATGAGACAGCAAACGATGAGCAGACAGCGTCCGCAAAAACTGATCCTCTTCCGTATTTTCTTATGATGTGAATCGTTTGTATTAAGTAACATATTACGTTTCCGCTTTCTCTTGTCGTTTCAGCCATTTTTCGGCAGCCTGAAACAGCGTTTCGGCATCGTTATCCAACTCGTTGCTCTGCACGCGGAGCAGCAGGTTTTTCAAGCAGTTGCCGGTCAACTTGCCGCAATGCGACGGCAAACGCCGATCATAAGCGAGATCCCGCGTACTGACCGGCATCTGGCAGGCAAGATCGGCCAGAAAACGGCCGAACTCCGCTGTGCCCGCCGTTTCCGCCGCCGCGCGGCCGCAGCCGATGATATCAGCGCAAGCCAGCGCAGTCGCCTGCTCAACGGCTTCCATCAATTCGGCCGTCCTCTTGAACGGCCCTTGCTGCGCTTCACGGCGCAGCCATTTATGCAGATCGCCTTGCCCCGTATTGGAAAAATAATGAAACTTCATGTGCGTCTTTACCAGCCAAGAAACCCGTCTGATCAAGTCCGGCGACTTCTGCCAACGCCGTAAAATATCGACGGCCATAGCGGCCCCGCAGGCATCGTGACCGTAATCGGTCAATCTGCCGTCGTGCCTGCCGCGAATACCGAGCAGTCCCTTCGCCACATCATGAAACAACGCGCTATACCGCACCGTCAGCGACGGCGGCGTATGCGCAACGACGGCCAGCGTATGAACCCAGGCGTCATAGGCGTGAAAAGGACGGGACTGCGGCGTCTGCGGCAGATGCGACAACTCTGGCAAGATCGGCACCGGAAGATAGACGCCGTTTACCTTCTGCCGGCAAGAACAGTCGCCAAGTCCGGACCGAACGAGAATATCCAATCCCTTGTACGCCGCCGGCGTTACCAGGAGACGGTCAATCTCGCTGACAACCCGCTCCAAAGAAAGACCGGACACGCGGTCAAAAGCCGCCGGCATCGCACGCTGCAATTCTTTTACAGGTTGAAAGTCCAACTGACCGGCAAAACGGCAGGCGCGAAAAAGACGCAGCGCATCTTCACGGAAACGACGCTGCGGCTCGCCGACAGTAACCAATCGTTTTTTCTTCACATCATTCCGACCGTTGACATAATCATAAAGATGGCCGTCCTTATCCATTGCCATGGCATTAACCGTAAAGTCACGGCGCAACACGTCTTCCCGCAACGAATCGGCATACCATACACGTTCCGGGCGGTGGGAATCGCCGCCGTAAGACTCGCCGCGAAAGGTTGCCGTTTCTATGACCTTGCCGTCGACGACCAATACGGTGACAGCGAATCGTTCACCACGGATTGCCGCAGTATGCCACCCCTGTTTCGCCACAATGCGCCGAATTTCTTCCGGCCTGGCCGCCGTCGTCAGATCATAGTCATGAGGTTCCCGACGCATGAGCAGATCACGAACGGAGCCGCCGACAACATAGGCTTCAAATCCGGCATCATTTAATGCCGTCAAAACCTTTCGTACAGATTGATCCACTATCGTCCGCCTCCTCCGTTCGCCCTGCCGGCTCAGTGTCTACCTGTTATTATACCATTGCTGCCTGAGAAATAGCCAGTTTTTTTGAATATATGCGCGCCGGGGACAAAGCTTCTCGTCGTCGAATATCCGAACATTTACTTTGCGCTGCAAATAGTCCGTGTTATACTAATACACATAACCATATGACAGAGGAGGTATATATGGATACAGGGCTGATTCATATTTATTACGGTGACGGCAAAGGCAAAACGACGGCAGCCGTGGGCTTGACCGTCCGCTGCGCCGGCAGAGGCGGCAAGGTACTCTTCTGCCAATTTTTAAAAGAAGGGGAAACGGGAGAACTCACGATCCTGAAAAAGATACCGTCCGTTTCGATCCTGCGCGGAAAAGGCTGCGAAAAGTTCACCTTTCAAATGTCGCCGGAAGAATGGGAAACGGCACGCCGCCTGCAAGCGGAGCTTTTTCGTACGACCGTCTGCCGCTGCCGCGACGAAGGCTTCGATATGCTGGTACTTGACGAAATCAATATTGCCTGCCGACTCGGCCTGTTATCTTCGGAAACGGTGCTGTCCTTCTTGCAGACGAAGCCGGAAAAACTGGAAGTCGTCATGACCGGCAGAGATCCGTCAGCAGAACTCATCGCCGCTGCCGACTATGTCTCGGAAATCAGAAAGATTCGACACCCCTATGACCGGGGGATACAAGCTCGCACAGGTATTGAGGATTAACAGAGAAAGGAAAACCTACCGATGGCACTCCATATACAACAAGCCGTTGCAGAAACAAAAGACAAGATGGTCTTTCTGCGCCGATATTTTCACGAAAATCCCGAGCTGTCGCTGCAAGAGACGGAAACCTTAGCCGTTATTAAAAAGGAATTGTCCCTTTACCATATTCCTTATACGCACGTAGAAAACGGCGGCATCATCGCCGTCCTGCAGGGAAAACAACCGGGCCGCACGCTGCTTCTCCGCGCCGATATCGATGCGCTGCCCATTGAAGAGAATCCCTGCAATCTCTCCGGCCGGCGTATCTGCATCTCCCGTCGCCACGGCGTCATGCATGCCTGCGGTCATGACGGTCATACAGCCATGCTGCTGGGTGCGGCTAAAATTCTGTCCGAACACAGAACCGATTTTTCCGGCACCGTCGTCTTCATGTTTGAACAGGGAGAAGAAGAGTCCGGCCCGCTGGAGAAATTACTCCATTATCTGAAAGAAGAAAGCGGTCTCCATATCGACGGCTGCTATGCCACACACGTCCGTTGGGACGTCCCGACGGGAAAAATCGCCATTTTAGATGGCGCTCCTATGGCAGGCGGTTTCGGTTTTAAAATCAAAATCACTGGCAAAGGCGGTCACGGTTCACGGCCGGATTTGGCCAAAAGCCCGATCGACTGTTTCCATGCCTTCTACAATGACCTGCAATCTCTGCGAATGCGCATCGTCTCGCCGCGCCAGTGCCTGGCCGTCTCACTCGGGTCCGTACACAGCGGCGAAGCATTAAATGTCATTCCTGCCGAATTGGTCTTCTCCGGAACCTGTCGTTTTTTCAGCTACGAAGACGGCGGCCGTCAATTTTATGAAGCCTTTTTGTCGCTGTTGGAAAAATCCTGCGCCGTCTACGGTTGTACCTATGAAATTCTCCACTTGCCGAAACCACTTTTTGAAGTGCGCAATCAGCCGCAATGCACGGCTATCGCCCGTCGCGCCGCCATAAGCTGCCTCGGCCAGGACGCCCTTGGTGACTGTGAACCGTGGATGGCCTCGGAAACCTTCGCCATAACATCGCGGCTCTATCCTGGCGTCCTCGTCTTCACCGGTATTGCCAACGCCGAAAAGGGCAGCGGCGCCAATCACCACACGCCGGAATTCGATTTGGATGAAGACGGGTTATCGTCCGGTCTGATGATGTGTCTCGCTTATGCCGTTGCGTTTTTAGCGGACAAAGCCCCTCTTGATTTTACACCTTGCAATGAATCGCTCGACAGTCTTGCTGCAAGAAATATTTAATCGCCCCGAAAGGATGGACAACTGCAAATGATTTACGTACTCGCTTCTATCGGATTTGCCTATTTGCTGAATCGCATTATCGGCGATTTTCCCATCATCCCGAAGACGCCGGAAATGCAAGTCCGTTTCGTCGCCTTTTTGGAACGTCATTTTTATGATTCTGCAAAGACGTCAAAAACGCAAACGGCGCAAGGCACGATAGCGTTATGCCTCGGCATAGCGGTATCCTTTTTTCTTCCGGTCATCTTCATCTTCTCGCTCTATTACGTTTATCGAGGCGCCGACTGGATCGCCCACACCGTTTTGTGCTGCCAGTTGTTGGGGATGCACGCCATCCGGAAAGGGGCGGACGACATCTTCAAGGGAATCCATTTTGAAGATGTCGATGCGGCCAGAACCGGATTTACAAAATTGACCGGTTTGGATGCGACCTCTCTCGACAACACTGCCCTTATTCGTGAAACGGCCCTTCATATTTCCGACCAGTCGCTTGTTTCCGTAGTGGCGCCGCTCTTTTTTATGTGCATCGGCGGCGCGCCGCTGGCCTTTCTGTATGCCTTTGTCAACACGGCGGCCGCCAGGGCTGCGCGCATGCCTGACCGCCATGCCTTCTATAAAAGCGTCCTTTTCCTTCATAAGTGGCTCCTTGCCGTCCCTGCGCGATGCTGCGGTGCCTTCATGATTTACGCCGCCTATCTATGCCGTCTCGATGCCAAGCGTGCCATTGCCGTCCTGCGCCGTGATCACGCACTCCGTTTCAATGAAGGGTACGCGGAAGCTCCTGTTGCCGGCGCCATAGGCCTGCAGCTCGGCGGTCCGCGCCGCTTCGGTTCCCTCTTCTTGGAACGCCCCCCTATCGGCGACGACGCCAGAGATCCGGCAGATATGCAGATAAAAGAAGCAAAAGATATGATGTATGCCGTCTCCATTTGTGCTTGGCTAGTCTTCCTGATTCTTTCGTGGCTCTGTTTCGTTCACTGACGATATCGTAAAAAAAAACTCTACT
>NZ_AWXA01000002.1:0-15331 GCF_000478965.1 Megasphaera vaginalis (ex Srinivasan et al. 2021) | reverse complement strand
GGGAGCGATTGATGCAGGGATAAAAGTAGGGGTATATCATTTCTTTGGTGCGACAAATCCGGGCGACGCAAGGCTGGAAGCTGAGCAATTTATTTCTCTGTACAAATCTCTTGTAACAGAAGGTATTACTGATGATGTTGGAATTTGGCTTGATGTGGAGGGGGAACCGGGACAGGTCTTGACGGGTGTTGATATGCAAACACTAACCGATTCGGTATCGGCATTTATTGTGAAATGCAATGAGGTAGGAATTAATATTGGGATATATGCAAATTACGACTGGCTGGAAAATCATATTGATGTATCGCAGCTTGCTGACTACGTCTGCTTTTGGCTGTCAGAATTGGACGATAAACCATGTTGGAAATATGAGCATCCAGAAAAGAATGTTCCGTTATGGCAGTATTCTTTCACAGGAAATGTCGGGGGTATTGACGTTGATCTTGATATGATGTTTTAAAACAGGAGGTGATCCCTTTGTATCTGTCGCAATTAAAAAAGGAGGTAGATAAATTTGGCTATAAAAAGATACTTATTTGTGCTGGCTTTTGCCTTGCTGTCGCTTGTACCGGTACTTGGCTACTGTGCCGGCACTACGAACATGACGCAGCCGCAGACAGTCATGATACAACTGTCACAATACAATCGATTGCAGACGATAATCACACAGCAAGAGATGACATTGACGCAGCTGCAGGACAGATTGATGCTGCTGAAGAGCAGTTCGACGGAGCAACAACAGCTCTTGATCGATCTACAGAATCAGCTACAAGACTGCAAAACTCAGTTGCAGGAAACTCGGCTCAGCTTGACGAGTGCCAAAAACTCGTTGACGAAGGCCGACGAAACATTGCAGAGGCAAGACAAATCTTTGCAGACGTTGACAACGCAAATCAAATCAATGGAGCACAAGCGGGCAGTCATTAGACGACAACGCGATACATGGGCCGTAGCTGCCGGAGTGCTTGCAGGAGCATTGATATATAAGAGCAGATAAAGTAAACCGGACAGCAGAGAGTAATTCTTGTTGTCCGGATTTTTTTATTGAAATACATTTGATTTCTATTGATATTATACACGTTATAGTGTATAATAAAAACATAAAGAGGAGGTGATGATATAGATAAGCAATGCGATATGGCCAAAGAAAAAGCCCTCAAATCGGAAACGCCGCAAACGTAACCACCGATAAGAGAGCGAGTGAAGGGAGAGGGAGACCTCTCCCGACACTTTCATTATATCAAAGAGGTGATAAAAATGAAAGTTACTGATATTATCGTTTTAATTGGAATTATATCGATGTGTATCGTAATTGATTTTGACAAAGAAGTCATAAAAGGGTTAATTACAGGTAGCGTTATTGGAGCATATGGAATTTGGAGATATTTAAAATGACGATAGATGACGTTATGACGACGCAAGAAGCAGCGGATCTTTGGGGGGTTACCGCAGATGCAATAAAACAAAATTGCTTAGGCAGAGTGAAAAATGGATTCAAAAAAGGGGAATTTAGAAAATCGGGTAAAATGTGGCTCGTGACCCGGGCCGGTATGGAGAGGGTGTATGGCAAAGCGACTATATGATAATAGTATTAAAAGAACAGAATTGGAATTTGACCCCCGCTTGACCCCCGGGGTATAAAAATCATACTTAGATATGTATGCTTAATGTCACTGTTTACCTGTATCATTAGTATAAAACAGCCATATAAATTGATTGGAAATCATGTGTAGGGCTACAGTTCTACCGTGGGTTCAAATCCCACTCTCTCCGCCAGTAAATGAGATAGGGTCTGCATTTGCAGGCCCTTTTTTTAGTTGCCTGTTCAATAAATGGTGTCGCAGCGAACCGCTGCGACACCATTTATTGAACAATACGATTGGTTTTCTCTTTGTAACGGAGAGGAGCGGTCAAATTCCCATATGCAGGTGGATAGCGTGTATTGTCAGCGTCTCATTTGCAGGTTGTTTTTCCAGTATCGTTGTTCGCGACATCCGTCATGGAAAGACTGATGCGACCTCTTCGGGAATCAACGGCTACGATTACGGCATCAACAATATCACCGACGCGGACGACATCTAAGGGATGGCAGAATGGCTTTCTGCAAAGTTTGGAGCGGTGCACGAGACCCGGCGTTTTTAATCCGAAATCGACAAAGGCGCCGAAATCGACGACATTTTGCACGGTACCGCGGACAGTCGTTCCTATTTGCAGTTCGTCGAGGGAGAGTATCTTTTGTCGCGTCAGCGGTTGCGGCATCGTGTCGCGGAGATCACGACCCGGCTTACGCAATTCAGTGAGAATATCGCGAATTGTCGGTTCGCCTGCATGGAGTTTTTCGGCTAATGCCGCAGTCGCATTTGGTGGCAGTTTGCTTTGCAGCAGATGTAATGCGGCGGTGTCCTTCCGTTCTTCGTGATGAATGCCGCAGTGCTGTAAGATTTTTTTGGCCAATGCGTATGATTCGGGGTGGACGGCTGTATTGTCAAGCGGTTCTTCGCCGTCTTTGATGCGGAGAAAGCCGGCACACTGCATAAACGTCGACGGTCCCAGACGTGGAACGGCGTTCAAATCCTGCCGATTACGGAAAGGGCCGTTTTTCTTCCGATAGGCAACGATATTGGCTGCCGTTGTCGCCGTCAATCCCGCAACATGACGCAACAAGGCGGCAGATGCCGTGTTCAAGTCGACGCCGACAGCGTTGACGACAGATTCGACGACGTCGTCCAGGGCAGCGGAGAGCATCTTTTGATCGACGTCATGCTGATATTGCCCTACGCCGATGGCTTTCGGATCGATCTTTACGGCTTCCGCAAGGGGATCTTGTAGTCGACGGGCAATAGAAACGGCGCCGCGGATCGTTACGTCGAGATCGGGAAGCTCTTCGCGGGCCAACATCGAAGCGGAATAAACGGAAGCACCGGCTTCATTGGTAATCATATAGGAACAGGTAAGATTGCCATGCTGAATTAAATGGGAAACGAATTGCTCCGTTTCGTAGGAAGCTGTTCCGTTGCCGATGGAGATTAAGGTGATACCGTGTTTTTTAACCCAGGCGGTCAGAGCCTCGGCGGCATCCTGTTGTTGTTTTTTTGAACCGACAAGGTGATAAGTGCCGTGATCCAATACCTTTCCCGTCGCATCAATGACGGCGCATTTGCAGCCTGTCCGGTAGCCGGGATCAAGGCCCATAATGACTTGTCCCGCAAATGGAGGTTGTAAAAGGAGACTGCGCAGATTGTCTGCGAAGACGCTGATAGCCTGCTTTTCGGCACTGGCTGTCAGTTCGCTGCGGATCTCCCGTTCCAGTTGCGGGAAAATGAGACGTTGATAACTGTCTTTTGCCGCATCTTTCAGGATTTCCACATAAGGAGACGGGCCGCTGATGATCATGCCAACCAAATGCGCAATGTGCTTGTCCGTATCAGTTTGTAATACCGATTTCAACAATTTTTGCGCTTCGCCGCGGTTAATGGCCAGCATCCGATATCCCAGTAATCGACGGATTTTTTCGTTGAAATTTTTATAGGTCAGCATCGGTCCGGCTTCTGCGTCGGCAACGGTGAGGGTACAGGACAGTCTGGCCGTTTTCCATAGCTCTTCGCGCAGATAGCGGCGATAAGTACTGTTTCCCGCGAGATCTTCGGACAAGATGTACATCGCTCCCTGAATGGCCGCGTCTGCTGTTTTCACGGTATTCGTCAGATAGGCTTCGGCAGCCTTTTCCGGCGGCGGACCGTTTTTTACCTGTTTGCGAAACAATTCGGCCAGCGGTTTCAGACCGGCTTCGCGAGCCGCCGCCGCTTTCGTCCGCCTTGTTGGTTTGAATGGACGGTACAGGTCTTCTACATCTTGGAGAACGCAGGCGGCAGCCAATGCGTCGGCCAAATCTTCCGTTAAGGCGTTTTGCGCGGCCAGTGCTTGGCGAACGGTCTCCTTACGGCGGGCCAGCTTTTCTTCGTAGTCATATCGTTCCCTTATTTGCCGCAGTTGTACTTCGTCGAGAAGCTGCGTGGCTTCTTTCCGGTAGCGGGCGATAAAGGGCACGGTATTTCCCTGTGCAAACAGGTTTAATGCCGTTTCCACTTGGTTTGGGCGGAGCGACAACATGGTGGCGATACGCCGTATGACTTCGATTTGATTCATGGACAGACTCCTTTCAGATCACCATTATATGAGGAGAGATGGGTGCAGTCAAATTCAATAAAAAAAATTCTCAAAAAACATTGAAAATTTTCTTAATAACCGTTACAATTTAATAAAGGGATTTGTCAATTAATATTCATTGGCAAAGAGGAATGGTTTTGAGACGATAAAGGGAAAGGAGGAGCTACGGATGAATATTGCTGAAGTATTGCGGGAACATGGGTATAAAGTAACGCCACAGCGTTTAGCTGTTTATGATGTGATTGATCATAATCTGACCCATCCGAATGCGGAAGTGATTTATAAGGAACTGCAGCCTAAATATCCTTCCATGAGTTTGGCAACCGTCTATAAAACGATGGAGATTTTTGCCAAGATCGGCGTCGTTCAGATTTTGCAGTGTGAAGAAGATGCCCATCGCTATGATTACAATACAGAGCCTCATGCACATGTCCGTTGTTCTCAATGTAACCGTATCAGGGACATTGAGATTGATCAAGATCAGCTGTCCCATGAGGCGGCTGAAAAAACGGGGTACCAAATAGATTCGGTCACCGTATCATTTACAGGTATTTGCCCTGAGTGCCTGGCAAAACAAAAATAGGGAAGAAGAAGGACTGCTGCGGAGCATTCTGCGGCAGTCCTTTTTGTTTGCCCGTATTTCGTGTTATACTTTTGCATATATTGTAACGAGGGGAGGAGCGAAGATGCTTCATATAGGTTGTCATTTATCGGTGTCGAAAGGTTTTTTGCATATGGGGCGGGAAGCGCTTGCCATTGGCGCCGATACGTTTCAATTTTTTTCCCGTAATCCCCGGGGCAGTAAGGTTCGGCCCTTAGACATAAAAGACATGGAGCAATTGAATATCTTTATGGACAGACATCATTTTGCGCCCATTTTAGCTCATGCCCCGTATACGCTGAATGGTTGTTCACTGTCGAAAAAAACGCGAGATTTCGCCGTTGAAGCGATGGCGGATGATCTGCGGCGCCTGGAATATGTCGAGCGCTGTCGCTATAATTTTCATCCCGGTAATCACGTAGGACAAGGCAGCGAAGCGGCTTCGGCCTATATTATCGACATGCTCAATCGGACCATGACGGGAGCGCAGAAGACGACGGTGCTGTTGGAAACGATGGCGGGAAAAGGAACGGAAGTGGGGCGCACCTTTGAAGAATTGGCCGCTATTCTTGACGGCGCCGTGCATAACGATAAGTTGGGCATCTGCCTGGACACGTGTCATGTTTTTGACGGCGGCTATGACATCGTCGATCATCTTGACGACGTGTTGACCGCCTTCGATAAGCGCATCGGCTTGCAGCGGCTGCTCGCGGTCCATATCAATGACAGCAAGAATCCGCTGGGCAGTCATAAAGACCGTCATGAAAAAATCGGACACGGTCATATCGGTCTGCAGGCGTTTACTGCCATTGTTAATCATGAGGCGCTGCGTCATTTGCCCTTTTATTTGGAAACACCCAATGATCTGGAAGGCTATGCCGCGGAAATAACCCTGCTTCGCAGCGTTAGCAAGGAAGAGGTGAACTAGGTGCGTCTTGTCCATACTGCCGATTGGCATTTAGGAAAATTATTTTACGGTGATTATCTGACGGATGAGCAGGATTATTTGCTGAAAGAACAGTTTTTGCCTTTTTTGCGGGATTGCCGGCCCGACGCCGTCATCTTGGCCGGAGATGTTTATGACCGCAGCCTGCCGCCTGTTGATGCCGTCGCGTTGTTCGATGAAGTCGTGACCAAGATCACGAAGGACATGAAACTGCCCTTTTTTGTTATCAGCGGCAATCATGACAGCGCTTCACGGCTTTCTTTCGGCAGTCGTCTGCTGGAACAGGGCGGTCTGTATATTAGCGGCGATTTGCGGCACCTGGGCGGGCCGGTCGTCCTCAGCGATGATTGGGGACCGGTTTCTTTTGTTTCGCTGCCGTTTGCCGAACCGGCGGCAGTACGGCACTGCAGTCAGGATGATATGATTCGCGACTGGGACCAGGCGCTGCAGTATCTTTGTCGGCAGCAGCGACAGCAAGTAACGACAGCGCGTTCGGTCTGCATTGCGCACGCTTTCGTTGCCGGCGGCGCCGTCAGTGATTCGGAACGGCCCCTTTCCGTCGGCGGTACGGAAGTCGTGTCTCCGGCGCTGTTCGCGGGATTTTCGTATACGGCGTTGGGGCACCTGCACGGGCCGCAACAAGTCGGCGGTCAGATGATTCGTTATGCCGGCAGCCTTTTGAAATATTCGTTCAGCGAAGCCGGTCAGAAAAAGGGAGCCGTCCTGGCCGAGATCGACAAGGACGGCGGCGTCTGCAGCGAGACGATTCCCTTGGCGCCGCGCCATGATGTCAGGATAATGACAGGCTTTTTTGACGATATCATGGGAGACGGTACTGCCGTACATGACGATTTTGTTCTGCTCCGCTTGCAAGACACGCAGCCGATTCTTGACGGCATGGCCAAGGCGCGCCGCAAATTTCCGCGGGCGTTAGCCTTGGAAATGCCGCAGCGGCAGCTTTCCGATACGGCAGGGGAGCGTCGGCTTGACCTGCAACAGTCAACGGCGCAGCAGCTTTTTGAAAGCTTTGTATCTGCCATGCGGCCGCAGCAAGGGCTTACGGCAGCCGAAAAATCATGCCTGCAGGACTTGTGGCAGGAATTGGAACGAGAAGAAAGGGAGGAAAGCAGATGAAGCCGATCTTGTTGGAGATCAATGCCTTCGGCCCCTATGCCGGTTGTGAAGTCGTGGACTTTCGCCGTCTCGGCGAGCGCAGCCTTTTTCTGATCTGCGGCCCTACCGGAGCCGGCAAAACGACGATTCTCGACGCCATTTGTTATGCCCTGTATGGCAAAACGAGCGGCAATATGCGTTCCGGCGCGCATATGCGCAGTGAGTATGCGACGGCGGCGCAAAAAACGTCCGTTACCTTTACCTTTTCTCTGGGACCTCGTCGTTATCGTGTCAGCCGTAGTCCTGAGCAGACCGTACTGCGCAAGGATAAAAAGGGATTGCGGCAGGCTGTCGCCGAAGCGGAATTGTGTGAAGTCGATGATGACGGTAAAGAATTGGCGTATCATGTCAGCAAAAATGTGACGGCTGAAGCGGAACGACTGCTCGGTTTCGACGTCGATCAATTTCGGCAAGTTGTCCTTCTGCCGCAAGGGGATTTTCGCAAATTATTGCTGGCAAGTTCTGCAGATCGGCAGCAGATTATGCAGACCTTGTTTCATACGCAGCAGTATGCACGGCTTGAAGGAAAGATCGAAGAACGGCACCGGGAAATCGCGCAACGCAACAGAGAGGAAAATGACCGGCGCAACCGGATATTGACGGCACTGGAAGTTGCCGATGAAGCGCAGCTGGCAGTTGTGATTCGGGAAAATGAGGAAAGGTTGGCAGCATTGAAACAGGAATCGGAGCATGCTGAGAGGGAGCGGGCCGAGTTCCAGCAAACGTTTAATCAAGCGCGGCAACTGGCTGATTTGTGGCAGTCATTGACACAGAGTAAAGCAAAAATGGCGGCGTTGGCGGCGCAGCAGGAGACGATGGCCGAACGCAAACGCCATATTGACCGGCTCCACGGTGCCAGACTTCTGGCCGAGCCTTGCAAGCATGTCGACGAGCTTGCAAGGCTCGGTGGCGAAACGCGCAAAAAACTGGATGCAGCAGCAGCCGCATTGGAGCGGGCCGAAGGGGAAGGTCGTCGTCTGACCGAGGAAAAGGAAGCCCTTGAAGCGAAGAAAGATGCCTATAAAGCAAGGGAAAATAAAATCACGGAACTGCACCGGCTGAAAGAGAAGGTGGCCGTTCTTCACTCGCTCCGACAAGTGTGGGAAGAGAAAGAAAAGCGTTCCGGCGCAGCGGAAAAGGCGCTGGCAGACGTGCTGGCGAATAAGGAACGGCACAGTCGGGACCTGGCGGCGCTCCGCCAGGAAGGCGGCGCGCTGCGTGAAGCGGCGGCGGCATTGGCCAAAGCGGCAAATGACGTCGAGAGGATGCGGGAACGCGTCGATATTGAAGGAAGACTGCTGAAAACAGTTACAGAAGCGGCAGCAATGGAGAAAAAACTGGCAGAAGCACAAGGTCGAAAAAAAGAAGCTGAAGCTAAGGCCAGGCAAGATAAGCTTGATTATGATGCAGTTCGGCAATTGTTTCTCAGGGGCCAGGCCGCGCTTTTAGCGCAAACTTTGGAAGAAGGCGTGCCTTGTCCCGTATGCGGTGCCGTTGAGCATTTGCAGCCGGCTCTGCAGCCCCCGGATCTGCCGCGTGAAGATGACGTGGAAAAGCGCCGCCTGGCTGCGGAAAAAAGTGCCGCCGATTATCGAAAATGGGATGTCGTCTGCGCACAGCTGCAAACGGCGGGGGAAGAGAAGCGGAACAATCTTACTGTACAGCGGCAGCTGTACCCGGCTGACGGTACGCTTGCCGTATGGCGAACGCGCTTGTCGGAAGCGGAACAAAGTGTAAAGATGTGGGAGAAAAAGGAAGCGCGCCGGCGCGACGTCGAAGGATTGACCGGTTCGGCGGAAGACGCGTTGAAGCGCTGTGAGCAGATGGAGAACGAGGCGCGCGACGTAATGCTGCATTGCCGGCAGGAGGCGGTTGCCGCGGCAGCCGGATTGCAGCATGCCGTCGAAGAAGTACCGGCAGCCTATCGCGCGCAGGAACAGTTGGATCGAGAGTTGCGGCAGCTTCAGCGCGACGTTGATGGCTATCAGGAAGCGTTGCGGCAGACGGCGGAAAAAGCGTTGCAGGCAGAGCGGGCCGTCGCGACATACGGCGCCGAAAAGCGGCAGTATGCGGAGCAAGTGGAAGCCTATCGGGAGCAGTATAAAACCGCTTTTGATGAATTAAAGCAACAAGCGGCGGCGGCAGGCTTTGCCGATATCGGCGAATGCAGGCTGTTGCAGGCGGAATTGCCCGGTCTGGAGGAGGAAGAAAAACAGTATACGGAATATCTCCGGAACGTGGCCCAGATACAAGGACAGATCAGTCAGCATGAAGCGGCTATCGACAGTCGGCCGCAGCCGGATATGGCGGCGTTGAATGCGGCGGGCAAGGAAAAATATGACCGTTGTCAGCAGTTGACGGCGGCAGTGGCGACAGCGACTGCCAATAAAGCGGGATTATTGAAAAACGATGCCGAGTTGCGGCATATTGCACGGCAGCAGGCGCATTTGCAGGAACAATATAAAACTGTCGGCGCGTTATATGAATTGATCCGCGGCGACAAAACGGGCGTTAATTTCGAGCGGTATGTTTTGGGAGCCCTCTTGGATGAAGTGCTGATGGCGGCTAACGCCAGATTGCAGTTAATGAGCCGCAGCCGGTATTCACTGCAGCGTTCCCGGACGTGGGATGATCGACGGGTACAGAAAATAGGCCTCGATATAGCCGTTTTTGATCAGTATACGGGGTACGTACGGCCGGCCAATACGCTTTCGGGAGGCGAGACGTTTTTGGCTTCTCTGTCACTGGCGTTGGGATTGGCCGACGTTGTGCAGGCCTATTCCGGCGGCATTCGGCTGGATACGATGTTCATTGACGAAGGCTTCGGGACCCTGGACAGTGAGACCCTGGATTTTGCTTTAAAAGTACTGGTGCAACTGAAACAGGGCGGCCGTCTTGTCGGGATCATTTCACACGTGCCGGAATTACGCGACCGTATCGACACGCAATTGATCGTCGATAAAACAGATCGCGGCAGTACGGTGCGATTTGCCTTGCCGTGATGGCAGTTGAAGAAACGAACGTAATATCCTATAATAACAATCAAGCCGAACAACTATAAAGGAGTGGTGTCCATGACAGCAATTGAACGCGTACGGGCTCATTTGGATCAGTGGCAGATGGCCGGCCGCGTCACGGAATTGGCCGTATCCAGCGCAACGGTGGCGGAAGCCGCGGCTGCTTTGCACACGGAAGAAGGGCGTATTGCCAAATCGCTTTCCTTTCTCGTCAATGGCCGGCCGCTGCTTGTCGTTTGCGCCGGCGACGCTCGCATTGACAACAAACAGTTCAAAGCCTTTTTCGGTCAGAAGCCGTCCATGATCAAAGCGGCAGACGTGGAGTCGTTGATCGGGTATCCCGTCGGCGGCGTTTGTCCATTCGGCGTCAAGCCGGGCGTTACCGTGTACCTGGATGAGTCGTTGCGCCGTTACGAAACCGTCTTTCCGGCTTGCGGCACGGCAAACAGCATGATCGAACTGACACTGAACGAGTTGGAAACCTGTGCCGCTGCCGCCGCCTGGATTTCGGTGACGAAAGATTGGCAAGGAGAATAGGGGGAAACAGACGTATGCAGTTTACATTTAAACACACGAATTTTAACGTCCTCGATTTGAAACGAAGCATGGATTTTTATGAAGCGGCCCTGGGACTGAAAGAAGTCCGCCGCATTGAAAATCCGGCTTTTACGATCGTTTACGTCGGTGACGGTGTCAGCGATTTCTGTTTGGAGCTGACTTGGCTTAAGGATCGTAAAGAACCGTATAATCTCGGTGAAAATGAATTCCATACGGCTTTTGCCGTTGCCGATATGGCTGCGGCGTTAGCCAAACATAAAGCGATGGATTGTGTCGTTTACGAAAATCCGCACATGGGTATTTATTTCATTGCCGATCCTGACGGATATTGGCTTGAAATCGTTCCGGAACGCAAATGATGAAAGCGGAATATACACAACGGACGGCTTTGCTGATCGGCGCGGATAAAGTCGCCGATCTCGCGAAAAAAACGGTCATGGTCTTCGGTCTGGGCGGCGTGGGTTCTTTCGTCGCCGAAGGACTGTGCCGTGCCGGTATCGGCCGCTTGATCCTGATTGATGCCGATACCTTTGATCCGTCGAATCTCAATCGGCAACTCGGCGCTACGACGGAAACGGTCGGACAGCGCAAAACGGATGTTATGCAGCGACGTCTTTTGTCGATCAATCCGGAGCTGGTTGTGGAAACGCATGCTGTCTTTTATTTGCCCGATGAAGAGGCCGGGTTTATTGCGAATGCGGGAGCCGACTATATCGTTGACGCCATTGACACGGTGCAGGCCAAGATCGGCGTCGTTGCAGAAGCCTTTGCTGCGGGAATTCCCGTCATTTCATCTATGGGAGCGGGAAACAAGCTGCATCCCGAATGGTTTGAAGTGTCGACGATTGAAAAGACTTCCGTTGATCCCCTGGCAAAGATCATGCGCAGAGAGTTGAAAAAACGAGGTATTCATGGCCTCAAAGTCGTCTACTCGAAAGAACCGCCGCTGCCGCCGCGGCAGAACCGTGACGGCGCGCGTCCGAGTCCCGGCAGCATCTCCTTTGTCCCTTCCGTTGCCGGCTTGATCATAGCCGGCGCCGTCATTCGCGATCTGATCGGATTACCATAAAGAATAGGAGCAGAAGAAACGAGAGGCAGGTGGAAAACCCGCCTCTTTTTGCGTAGTTTAGCCAAACAGAAGCAATCGTTCCGGATCATATATCATGTATATGATCATTGACATGAAGTACCAGATGTAGTAATATTGTCATAGACTCCATGGAGACGATAAACGATATGTGGTAGGGAAAAAGCGGTTTATTTTTTATATATACTATATAGTGTATGAAGGAGCGTGCGGTATGGACGTCATCAAGAGAAACGGGACGAAGGTGCCTTTTGACAGAAGCAAGATCACGATAGCGATCGAGAAGGCGATGAACAGCAGCAGCGGCGTATACGAGGCGGGCCAGGCCGAAGCCATCGCTAAAGAAATAGAGGCGTACGCGACTGCCATGCAGAAGGAAATGACCATTTACGCTATTGAAGATCAGGTATATTACAAACTGATCCAGTACAATAATCCGGCGACGGCGCGGGCCTATGAAAATTACAAGGCCATCCAGGCTTTCAAGCGGCAGACGAATACGACGGACACAGATGTTTTCGGGTTGTTGAATAATACGAACCTCGACGTTCTCGACGAAAATTCCAATAAAAACGGTCACGTCGTATCGACACAGCGCGATTTGATTGCCGGCGAAATATCGAAGGATATTGCGCGGCGTAAATTGATTCCTGCCGATATCGTTCAGGCCCATGACAGCGGCGCCATTCATTTTCACGATATGGACTATATCATTCAGCCTATGTTCAATTGCTGTCTCATTAATTTGGAGGATATGCTGGCCAACGGCACCGTCATTAACGGCAAGAAGATCGACACGCCGAAGTCTTTTCAGGTGGCCTGTACCGTAACGACGCAGATCATAGCTCAAGTCGCCAGCGGACAGTACGGCGGTCAGTCGATCAACGGCATTGACCGTATTTTGGCGCCCTATGTGCGCAAGTCTTACGAAAAATATATGAAGGCCGTCGTCGAGGAACAACGGGAAGTATACGGCATCGAACCGGACATGGATAAGGCTCGGGAGATTGCCTTGAAGCGGACGAAAAAAGAAATTAAAGACGGCATTCAGACGATCCAGTACCAGATCAATACGTTGATGACGACGAACGGACAGGCGCCGTTCGTAACACTTTTCATGTATTTCCCCCGGGACTACGAGTACGCCCGGGAAGCGGCGCTGATCACGGAAGAACTGCTGCGGCAACGGATTCAAGGCATCAAGAATGAGGCGGATGTCTATGTGACGCCGGCTTTTCCGAAATTGATTTATGTCCTGGATGAACATAATATTCATCAGAACAGCCCGTACTATTATCTGACGGAACTTGCCGCCGAATGTACGGCGAAACGGATGTATCCCGATTACATTTCGGCTAAAAAGATGCGCCAGACGTATGAAGGGAATGTTTTCAGCCCCATGGGCTGCCGCTCTTTCCTCAGTCCCTGGAAAGATGAAGAGGGCAGGTATAAATTTGACGGCCGCTTCAATATGGGCGTCGTGTCGTTGAATTTACCGCAAATCGGGATCTTGGCTGACGGAGATGAAGAAAAGTTTTTCCAAATACTCGACAAGCGCCTGGAATTGTGTAAAAAGGCGTTGTTGCTGCGTGTCGAGCTGCTGAAAAAAATCACGTCCGACGTTTCGCCGATTCATTGGCAATACGGAGCCATTGCACGCCTGAAGCCGGGAGAAACGGTGGAACGGTTCATGTATGGCGGGTATGCGACGCTGTCTCTCGGCTATATCGGCATGTATGAAGCTACGTTGCTGACCAAGCACTGCTCGCATACGGAACCGGAAGGAAAGGCTTTTGCGCATCGCGTAATGGACGATTTCAATGACCATATCAAACGGTGGCGCGAAGAAACGAATATCGGCTTTGCTCTCTACGGCACGCCGGCAGAAAGTTTGACCAATCGGTTCTGCAAGAAAGACAGAGCCCGTTTCGGTGAGATCAAAGACGTTACCGATAAGGGCTATTATACGAACAGTTATCATGTCGATGTTCGCGAGCCGATCAATGTTTTTGATAAATTCTCGTTTGAATCGGAGTTTGAAGATAAATCGACAGGCGGGTGCATCAGTTATGCCGAAATTCCCAATATGGCGCATAATGTACCGGCGATTTTGACGATGATCCGCTACATTTATGATAATATCAGCTATGCCGAATTTAACACGAAGTTGGATTATTGCCATGTTTGCGGCTTTGACGGCGAGATTGTCGTCAATGATGACAATGAGTGGGAATGCCCGCGCTGTCATAATACGAATCGTTCGAAGCTGACCGTTATTCGTAGGACGTGCGGGTATTTGGGTGAAAATTTTTGGAATGAAGGGCGGACCAAGGAAATAAAGGACCGTGTCCTCCACATATAGGTGGTTTGTATGAGATATGGTCAGATCCGTAAGTTTGATATCGCCAATGGTCCCGGCATCCGCACCTCTTTGTTTGTCACAGGTTGTACGCATCATTGCGTCAACTGTTTCAATGAAGCGTATCAGGATTTTTCGGCAGGAGAAGAATGGACCGATGTTGAGACGGCGGAACTGTTTTCTTATCTTCGGTTGCCTGTCGTTTCGGGACTGACGCTTTTAGGCGGTGAGCCGATGCAAAACGCGAAAGCCTTGATCCCGTTGCTGCGCGATGTTCGTAAAGCCGTTCCCGAAAAGGATATATGGGTTTATTCCGGCTATACGTACGAAGAAATCCGAGAGGATAAAGAACGCGTTCAGCTTCTTGAACTGTGTGATGTATTGGTAGACGGTCGTTTTGTAGAGGCCTTGAAGGATCCGGGACTTTACTTTCGCGGGTCTGCCAATCAACGTGTCATTGATATAAAAAAAAGCGAGGCTGCCGGGGCGGCAGTCCTCCTGTGGCCTGACGGCAGATAATTGTAACGGCAAGAGCAGGTGCGTTTTACGGCGCATCTGCTCTTTGTCGTTGACGGCTCTTTTCAAAGCGGACAAGAAAGGCTATAATGAAATTTATTCAACTTGAAAATACAGGTTACAGGAGCGGATTATGAAGAAAGAAATCAAACTTTTTATATTTGATATGGACGGACTGATGTTTGACACGGAACCGATATCGGCGCAGTGTTGGCAGGCGGCTGCCGCGCAGTTCGGGTATGATGTGCCTGACGAAGCCTTTTTTGCCGTGTTGGGAATGAATCAGATTACGGCCGGCGACGTGTTTCGCCGTTTTTTGGGGAGTGACTTCCCCTATGAAACTGTACGGCGCGTGAAATTGGCGTATCAGGAACGGTATTACCAAGAACACGATATCCCTGTCAAGGCAGGTCTCGAACAGTGTCTTGATTACGCGCGGCAAAAGAAAATCGCCTGCGCCGTGGCTTCTTCGTCTCCGCTGGTGCAAATTCGGTATCTTCTGAAAAAGACAGGTCTTCTGCCGTATTTTACGTTGTTGCAAAGCGGGGAAGAGATTGCGCACGGTAAACCGGCGCCCGATATTTTTCTGACAGCTTGCCGCCATTTATCCGTAGCGCCGTCACAAGCCGTCGTTTTTGAAGATTCCGCCATAGGACTGCAAGCCGCCCATGCTGCAGATATCGCCGCCGTCTGGGTACCCGATTTGGGAACAGTGCCGGCTGCCGTTGCGGCGACGGCTTGGCGGCAATGCCGAACCTTGGCGGAAGTGCCGAATTTCTTGACGGCAGAATGAAAGGGCGTTGCTTGCCGCTGATTCGGCGCCGGTAGTATTGGGAGCAAACGGCATCGATCTGCTGCTTCGCTTATCGCGCCATCGATGGCAAGCGTCGGCAGGATACATAAAAAA
>NZ_AWXA01000001.1:0-15242 GCF_000478965.1 Megasphaera vaginalis (ex Srinivasan et al. 2021) | reverse complement strand
CAGCCCCTTTTTAGAGGCAATATGTCATGCGCCTTCTCTTTGCCGTATAGATACGGGCACAACAAGTGTCGAAATGCGTCGCTATTTTGCCGACAAAAATCCGGCTCCACAGCATGGAGCCGGATTCCGTTATTGATTCGTATAAGGCAACGCTCTACGTATTTTCAGCAATGGCGGCGCCAATCAGCGCTCCAACTACAAGAGCCGTCGTCGTATTGTTATCGTGATGAGACTCTCTGTATCTGGGCGGTGGTGGCGGCGCCTGCCGGTGAACTTCTGGACGTCCATGATTTCCATGATCCGCCGGCGCTGCTTCAACAACTGCCGTGCCTCCGGCCGAAGCCATTAAAAACGCGGCTAAGACCATCATCTTTATCGTTTTAGATACCTGCATCATACCCGATCATCTCCTTTACGAATGCCAATCTGTTGATAATTGGCATTGTACAGGGAAAAAGCGCTATATACAAGTAATTTAACAAAACTGGAAATAAACTGTACCCACATGGAAAGAATTCCTGATAATTGTGTCAAGCTTGTGACAAAAAGCCGCTTATGCAGATTAGCTCACCGCCAACAATATGAAGAAAAAGGCCGCAACGGAAAGGGAATGATCCCTCACCCCGCTACAGCCTCGCCGATTTCATCCTCTATGCTACTGCGCAGTATGCACGCCCTTACTTATTCTTCTTCATCCTCGTCAGTCTCGCCTTCAACGGTAATCGTATCCAACGCGGCTACTTTATCATTCTCTTCGAGCTTTTGAATTTTAACGCCCGATGTATTGCGGCCTTTCTTGACCCCGATGCTTTCAATATCCGTGCGAATAACGATGCCATTTGACGTGATCAGCATCAGCTCCTGATCGTCATGAACGACTTCAACGCCGACAATGTCCCCTGTTTTCGGCGTAATCTTGAAATTCTTCACGCCCTTGCCGCCGCGAAGTTGTACTTTATAGGCGTCAATATTATTCCGTTTGCCGAATCCTTCTTCGCTGACGGTCAGCACCTGGCACCCCGGTTCCAGGACATCGGCACCGATGACGATGTCGCCTTCGGCCAGAGCGATGCCGCGAACGCCGCGCGTATTACGGCCCATAGGACGAACGTCGCTTTCTTTAAAGCAAATCGCCATTCCCAACTTCGTCGCCAAAATGATGTTCTGATCGCCTGCCGTGAGCCGAACCTTTGCCAGATGATCTCCTTCTACGAGAGAAATGGCAATCAGCCCGTTGCGACGAACATTCTTGAATTCACCGAGCTCCGTTTTCTTAACCAATCCCCGTTCGGTCGCCATAAAGAGATTCATGGACAGATCCGCCTGGTCAAGGTCAATAAGGGCGTTGACTTTTTCGCCTCCAGACAAAGGCAGCAAATTGATCGCCGCGACGCCTTTCGAGTTACGGCTGCTCGCTTCCGGAATTTCATAAGCCTTCAGGCGATATACGCGGCCGAAATTCGTAAAGAAGAGCACCGTATTCAGCGATGAAGTGAAGAGCAAATGATTGACGGCGTCTTCATCTTTCGTCCCCATGCCTTTAATGCCGCGGCCGCCTTTATTCTGCGTGTGATAGACGTTGGCGTTGATCCGCTTAATATACCCGCGGCGTGTCAATGTCAGTACCATGCGTTCATCAGCAATCATATCTTCAATGGCGAATTCCGATGAATCAGCTTCGAGCTTCGTCCGCCGTTCATCGCCAAAACGCTTTTTCGCCTCGAGAAGCTCGCCTCTGACAATATCCATAACCATCCGTTCATCAGCCAGAACGGCGCGCAAATAGGCAATCCGTTCCTGCAGCTCCCGGTATTCCTCCTCAATTTTTTCCCGTTCCAGTCCGGTCAGGCGGCGCAAACGCATATCGAGAATCGCGACAGCTTGCCGTTCACTCAAACCGAAACGGCTCATCAAGGCCGTTTTGGCAATTTCATCGGTCTGCGATTCACGGATCGTCCTGATTACCTCGTCGATGTGGTCGAGGGCGATGAGCAGACCTTCCAAGATATGGGCCCGCGCCAATGCTTTGTCGAGTTCAAACCGGCAACGGCGGGTAATGACCTCTTTCTGATGCGCCAGATAATGCGCTAATACTTCGCGAAGCGTCAGGACGCGAGGATGGCCGTCGACAAGGGCCAGCATGATGACGCCGAAAGTTTCCTGCAGCTGCGTATGTTTATACAGTTTATTGAGCACGATATCGGGATTGACGTCAGCACGCAATTCAATGACGATGCGCATCCCCTTGCGGTCCGATTCATCCCGCAAAGCTGTAATGCCGTCGACAGTTTTATTGCGCGACAAATCGGCGATCGCTTCAATAACGCGAGCTTTGTTGACCTGATACGGTATTTCCGTAACGATGATCCGGTTCTTGCCTTTGCTCATCGGTTCGATTTCAGCGCAGGCACGCATTTTAATGCTGCCTCTCCCCGTGGAGTAGGCTCGCAGAATGCCTTCTCTGCCGAGAATCTTCGCTCCTGTCGGGAAATCGGGCCCTTTGATCTTCGTCATCACCTGTTCCAAAGTGACGTCGGGATCGTCAATCATCAAAACCAGCCCATCGATGACTTCCCCCAGGTTGTGAGGCGGAATGTTCGTGGCCATGCCGACAGCAATCCCTGCCGACCCATTCACCAGCAAATTCGGAATCTTTGACGGCAATACGGTCGGTTCCTGAAGCGAACCGTCATAATTCGGCATGAAATCGACGGTCTCTTTGTCGATATCTTCCAACATCTCGCCGGTGATCTTCGCCATGCGAACTTCCGTGTACCGCATCGCCGCCGCCGAATCGCCGTCAACGGAGCCGAAATTCCCATGACCGTCAACGAGCATGTAGCGCGTCGAAAAGTCTTGCGCCAAACGCACCGTCGCATCGTATACGGAGCTGTCGCCGTGGGGATGATATTTACCTAAAACTTCCCCGACGATACGGGCTGATTTTTTATACGGTTTATTCGGCGTCATGCCGGCTTCGTGCATGGCGTAGAGAATACGGCGATGAACGGGTTTCAGACCGTCACGTACATCGGGCAAAGCGCGCGTGATGATAACGCTCATGGCATAGTCAATATAGGCGCTCTGCATCTCATTTTCCAGGCACACCGGCAACACTTTGTCAAATTGCTGTTGTTCGTCCACAATGTCACCTCAAAACAGAAATGTAATCCAAAAGCTTCGTTCCCAAGCGGTTACAAGGGTATTTGTATTATTATAACAGAAATCGCCGTAAATAGCCAGCAAAGGACAATAAAAGGCTCCCACCACACGGATGAGAGCCTGCCGTCAGCTGTTCGGAAATTATTTAAAATACGCTACACCGGCGGCAAAAATGGGTTGATATTTATTGCCGCTAATATTACGGAAAATATCTGCTGCGGCAAATCGTTCCGTATGTGCCATTTTGCCGAGAACACGACCGTCAGGACTGGTAATCCCTTCAACTGCCAAAATGGATTGATTCGGGTTATACGTGCTGTCGTTCGTAGCCTTCCCCGCCAAATCGACATACTGCGTTGCAATCTGCCCTTTCGCCGCCAGTTCACGGATCTGAGCGGGCGTCGCCACAAAGCGGCCTTCGCCGTGAGAAATGGCAATCGTATGAACGTCTCCGGCCTTAACGTTATGGAACCACGGAGACATGACGGAAACGACCTTTGTATTGACCATTCGCGAGAGATGTCGTCCGATGGTATTGTACGTGAGCGTAGGACTGTCGTCACGCAAGGGACGGATCGTGCCATAAGGCAGGAGCCCGAGCTTGATCAAGGCCTGAAAACCGTTACAGATACCGAGAGCTAAACCGTCGCGCCGGTGCAGAAGTCGTTCCAGCGCTTCCGCTAAAGCGGCGCTGCGGAAAAGGGTGGCGATAAATTTGCCGGAGCCTTCCGGTTCATCGCCGGAGCTGAAGCCGCCGGGGAACATGACGATCTGCGCCTGGGCTATTCGTTTCGCCATTTCCTCAATCGATTCCGCCAAAGCCGCCGGCGATTCGTTACGCAGCACCAGCGTATCCGTTACGGCGCCGGCTCGCTCAAACGCCGCCGCCGAGTCATATTCACAATTTGTACCGGGGCATACGGGAATAAACACGCGCGGTTTGCCGAAATGCTCGCCCCGCTGCGGCCCGTACGTCGGATAGAGCGGTAGTTCGGCGTCATCTGACGCGCTCTCGCTGCAGAGCGGAAAAACCTGGCGCAACGGCGTTTCCCACGCTTCCTGCAATTCGTTCAGCGCGATTTCCGTCGCGCCAATCTTCATCGCCCGTTGTGCCGTCGTCACGCCGACGCGGCGTACATGACCTTTCTGTTCCCAGGCCGCGCCATCGTTCGCAGCCGTTTCAACGAGCAATGCGCCGTAACGAAGAGCAAAAAGGTCTGCAACCGGGACGCCTTTATCGACGGTAACGCCGATGCCGTTGCCGAACGCCATTTGCGCGAGCGCCGCGGCAATACCGCCTCGTCCGACGGCATGCATGGCTCTGATCTTACCTGCCAATACCTGTTCATATAAAAAGTCACAGTGATCCTTAAAAACGTCCCAATCAGGAATCTCCGCCTCATCTCGGGGCAAATCAAAGAGAAGCACTGCACTGTCTGTCGATTTCAGTTCAGGCGAAACGATATACTTTGTCTTCTGCGGTACAATGGCGAAGGATACCAGCGTCGGCGGCACCGTAATGTTTTCGAAGGTACCGCTCATACTGTCTTTACCACCGATCGCGGCGATCTGCAAGGCCTTCTGCGCCGTATACGCGCCGAGCAGGGCGCTGACAGGCTGCCCCCAAGCCTCACTGTCCGTACCGAGACTTTGGAAGAATTCCTGCATCGTCAAATAGGCCTGCCGCCGGTCACCGCCGAGTGCGACAAGCTTGGCTACAGACTGGACAACAGTGTAAAGCGCGCCGTGGAAAGGGCTCCACGATGCCAGTTCCGGATCATATCCGTGCGTAAAGATGCTGGCCGTTTCCGTTTTCCCGTGCAAAACGGGAATTTTAGCAACCATGCCTTCAACAGGCGTTTTTTGGTAACGACCGCCAAAAGGCATCAGGACCGTACCGGCACCGATCGTACTGTCGAATCGTTCTGCCAGTCCCTGTTCGGAAGCGACATTGAGCGTCTGCATCGTATCGAGCCAAGTCTGCTTGACGTCGCTGACCGCCGGCGGCGCAAACAGTGCCGTCTCCGCCGGTGCGGTGACGACGGCTTGACGTCGCTGCGTGACACCGTTCGTATCGAGGAAAGCCCGCGTAATATTGACGACGTCCTGACCGCGCCAATGCATAACCAGCCGCTTCGTGTCCGTCGCTTCGGCCACAATAGTAGCCTCCAGGTTTTCTTCGGCGGCGTAAGCCATAAAAGTTTCGACATCTTTTGCCTCAACGACAACAGCCATTCGTTCCTGCGATTCCGAAATAGCCAGTTCCGTGCCGTCAAGACCTTCGTATTTTTTCGGTACTGCATCCAAATTAATATCCAGCCCGTCTGTCAATTCGCCGATTGCAACGGATACGCCGCCGGCGCCGAAATCATTACAGCGCTTGATCAGCGTCGTCACTTCATGACGGCGGAAAAGACGCTGTATCTTGCGTTCCGTCAGCGCATTCCCCTTCTGCACTTCGGCGCCGCACGTTTCCAAGGAGCTGACCGTATGCTTCTTGGAAGACCCCGTGGCGCCGCCGCAGCCGTCACGTCCCGTCTTGCCGCCAAGGAGGATGACGATATCACCGGGCACGGGAGCCTTCCGCACGACATTGCTGCGCGGTGCGGCACCGAGAACGGCACCGATTTCCATCCGCTTGGCAATAAAGCCGGGATGGTAATATTCTTTTACTTCACCTGTAGCCAACCCGATCTGATTGCCGTAAGAACTGTACCCTTTAGCGGCGCCGGTCGTCAGAAGCCGCTGCGGCAATTTACCGGGTAAGGTGTCTCGAATCGCCTGCCGCGGATCGCCGGCGCCGGTAACGCGCATTGCCTGATACACGTAGGAGCGGCCGCTCAGGGGATCGCGAATACAACCGCCGAGACAGGTAGCGGCACCGCCGAAGGGTTCAATCTCCGTCGGATGATTATGGGTTTCATTTTTAAAGAGGAGCAGCCATTCTTCTTCGATACCGTCGACGTCAACAGGAATAATGATCGTGCAGGCATTGATTTCTTCCGATTCGTCGAGATTCTGCAACTTGCCGGCAGCCTTTAACTCTTTGACGGCAATTGTCGCCATATCCATCAGCGTTTGCGGCTTTTTGCGCTGCAAAGCCTGCCGCGTCGTCCGGTACGCCTCGTAAGCGCGTTGAACGGGAGCTGTAAATTTCCCTTCGTCGATAGTAATATCGGTCAATTCCGTCATAAAAGTCGTATGCCGGCAATGATCGGACCAGTAGGTATCTATGACACGAATTTCCGTAATCGTCGGATTCCGTTTCTCTTCATCACGGAAATAGGCTTGACAGAACACCAAGTCTTCCGGGCTCATTGCCAACCCCATAGCGCCGGACAAGGCGATCAGCGCCCCCCGATCCATAGCCGTAAACCCTTCTATGACCGGCACATCTTCAGGCCGTTCCCACGGGAGTTCCAACGTTGTCGCCGCCGCCAACGACGCTTCTCTTGCTTCAACGGGATTGATGCAGTATTTTTTTATAGCCGCCACATCGGCGGCGGTCAAGTCACCTTTGAACACAAAAACACGGGCAGTGCGCACAAGAGATTCATTCCGCAGCGTCAGCATCTGCAAGCACTGCATCGCCGAATCGGCGCGTTGATCATATTGTCCCGGCAGGAACTCAATGGCCAGGACCGTATCATTTTCAGCGACAGGCAGCGTTTCGTAGACATGATCAACAGGCGGTTCTGAAAAGATCATCGCCTTAGCCGCCTCAAACGCGGCATCGTCCAAACCGCTTACGTCGTAGCGGTTAAATATCACTATTTCTTTCAGTCCTTGAATCTGCAAATTATCCTTTACATCGCTAAGCATGCGCTTTGCTTCATCGGCAAAAATGCCTTTTTTAGCCACATACAACCGTCGAATTGTCTGCATTCGGTGACCTCCCCTGATCGAAGATACAGTTTATTGCCATAATCGTTACAACACAATTATATTACATCTTTACAGAACGGAAAATCAAGAATTTACCGTCACTTTCCGAAAGCAGCATCAGGTGAAAGGCCACTGCCTGCAATTAATAAAAGTACGGTACGACTGAAAAAGCGGAAACGGATATGGCTTCCTGCGCCGGCCGTGCGAAGACCTGCCGCCGCTTCGGCACCAGTGAAATGCCCGAAAAAAAGAAAAAGCGGTAACGCTGACACTGCTGATAAATGTACGGTTCTTACAGTCTTTTTTTGCACCGGAATATACGAAAAAAACACAATTAAAAACCATATAAAAACCAGCCGAAAATCGGTCTGCAAATCCATTTTCTTTTATAAATCCTTAATTATACCGGTAAAAAGATCGGATATTTTCCAAAAACGATCATTTCCTATCCTGTTTCCTCATAAAAGACGGTTCTTGCCCTCTTTTGACAGAATATACTGCTCTTAGGTAAAATCAGGTTATGATTGTATCGTACACAAAAACAAAGCCTGTTTATGTGTATATAATATGTACAAATATTGTAATGCAGGAGGCGTATGTATGTTTCACAAAGGTATCCAGATCGGTGTATTGTTATTCGGTCTTTTTTTCGGCGCCGGAAATTTGATTTTCCCGCCCTCCCTCGGGTTCCAGTCGGGAGCCTCATTCCCGTCCGCAATTGCGGGCTTCATCATTACCGGCGTCGGCATGCCGGTCGTCGCCTTAATCGTGGGAACGTTTAATCCAGGCAGCTTTCGCGCTGAAATGAACCGCAAAATATCACCCCTGTTTTCTCTCATTATTCTGACGGTCATTTATCTCGTCATTGGCCCGACGATGACAATCCCCCGCACGGCGGCAACGTCCTTTTCCGTCGGCATTCTCCCCCTGGCCGGCAACGGCCCGTTACCTCTTTTCTTCTATACGGCGCTCTATTTCGGTCTCGGCTGGTGGCTTTCGATTACGCCTTCAAAGTTATTGTCCCGCGTCGGCAAAGTGTTGACCCCCGTTTTTGCCATCATGATCGTTATCCTCTTTGTTCTCGGCCTCTTATCCTTCACGTCACCGGCGTTGACGGAGCCCCTCGGCAAGTACGCCGAATCGTCGTTTGGCTCCGGCTTTATTGAAGGCTACAATACAGTTGACACCATCGCCTCTTTCGCATTTTCGCTCATCGCCTTGGATACGTTGCGACAACTCGGTTTCGCGTCTAAAAAGGAATACTATGGCAGTGTTTGGGCTGCCGGCGCCGCCGTTGCCGTTCTGATGAGCTTCCTCTATTTGGGGCTCGGCCTGTTAGGCAACCATTTTCCCATTCCTGCCGCAGTTTACGGTGATCCGTCGGTAAATCTCGGCGCCTACGTGCTGACGCAAGCTTCCTATCGCGTTTTTGGCGCCGTCGGCGTCTGGTTCCTGGCCGTCATGATTTCCATTACCTGTTTTACGACAGCCGTCGGCCTGATCGCATCGGTTTCCCAATTTTTCGCCGCAGAATTCCCGAAACTCACGTACAAACAATATGTCACGGTTTGCTCCGTCATGAGCTTTGCCATCGCCAATCTCGGTCTCAATGAAATCATCACCATTTCGCTGCCGTGTCTGCTTTTCGTCTATCCCATCGCCATCGCCGTTGTCATTCTGGTCATCGTCAATAAATTTACGGCTCTTTCCCATCCCGGCATGTGTCTCACCGTGACCGTAGCAGGACTGATTGCCTTTATCGATATTCTCAGCCAATTCGCTCATCTGACCTGGGCCGGCAACATAATCGCCGCCATGCCCCTCGGTACAATGGGATTGGCCTGGCTTATTCCCGTACTGGTCTGCACCGCCCTCTGCCGCTTCCTGCCGAAGAAAATCACCGGTGAGACGACTTCTCTGATCAAGGAATAGCATCTATCCTACCAAAAAACTACCTCGACGAAATTGTCGAGGTAGTTTTTTGTTCCCTTGTTCGCAACCGTAGTTACTTGCTAGGAAACTTATTTTGCGTTATAGTATGTATATCTCATGTTAAGTTTATAAAAAATGGAGGCGTTTATGATGATGGATAATACAATCAAAGACCTGGTCGCGGCATATGGTCATGAACTCGTCGAAAATCGGCGATACCTGCATGCTCACCCGGAATTGTCTTTCCAAGAAAAGCATACGGCCCAATGGATCCGCAGCCGCCTGAAAAAGGCCGGCATCACCTTACTGGAAGGAATCAGCGGCAACAGTACGGTCGGCTGTTTAAAAGGAAACAAACCCGGTCCTGCCATCGGATTGCGCGCCGATATCGATGCACTCGGGCTGATCGAAAACAACGATCTGCCGTATAAAAGCACTGTCCCCGGCGTAATGCACGCCTGCGGCCACGATGCGCACACAGCAATCCTGATGGCGGCTGCGGAAATCCTGGCAAAACACCCCGAACTCATTGCGGGAACCGTCTATTTCATTTTTGAGCAAGCAGAAGAATTCCTCCCCGGCGGAGCCGTGCAACTCGTAAAAGACGGTATCATGGATAAGATCGATTATATTTTTGCAATTCACGTCAACGCCGAAAGCCCGATCGGCACGCTGGATGTGCATGGCGGCACCCGTTTCGCCGCCGTCGGCACATACGATTTTAAAATCACCGGCAAAGGCGGTCACGGCGGTTTTCCCCATACTGCCAATAATCCGCTGATTCCGGCCAGTGAACTGATCACTGCCATCCATTTGATCCCGGCAATGAAATGTGATCCCCTGACCAGCAGCACCGTCTCCGTGAGTTACCTCCATTGCGGCGTAGAAGGTGTTGCCAATGTGATCCCGGAAAAAGTCAGCATGGGCGGCTGCGTCCGCGTCTTGGACACAAAGGTGCGCGAATCCATCATGAAGGAAATCGACCGCTTGGGGCGAGCCATCTGTGCAGCGCACAACTGTGCTGTCGAAGTGACCCTGGTTTACGGTTATCCGGCCTGTATCGTCGACGAAAAATGCGCGGCCGTCATGGCGGAAGCGGCGCGGGAATTGGGCATCAACGTTCTCGATGTACCGCCCAATTTGGGCGCTGAAGATTTTGCTTACTTCAGCCAGGAAAAGCCTGCCGCCATCGCCTGGTTCGGCCTTGCCGACCCGACGGGGACACACGCGCCGACGCCGCACCATAACCCGGCTTTTTATTTAGCCGATGAAGCCGGTCTGCCTTTGGCTCTGGAATATGTGCTGACTGTATACAAAAAAGCGCTTCAGCGCTTGACGACACCTTAAAGGAGGGCTTTCCATGGATTCTTTAGCTGCACTTGCGGTTCTGTTTTTTATTTACTCTCTCGGTGATTTTGTCGCCGACAAAACCAAAGCGTTCATCTCCATGCTTTTATTTTGTGCCGTTGTCTTTACCGTAGGCTTCTGGTGCGGCTTGCCAACATCCATTTTCACAGATTCCGGACTCGTGCCTTTTGCAAAATTAACGGTTTGTATGTTCCTCATCCATATCGGCACGGCCATTCGTATTCGAGACTTCGCGGCTGAATGGAAAACGGTTTTTGTCACGCTCTTCGCGACGATAGCCGTCGCCGGCGGCGTTTTCTTTATCGGCCGTCTGTTCATTGATACGTACTATGCCCTCGTCGGCGCCCCCGTACTGGCAGGCGGCGTCGTCGCCTACCTGGTCATGTCTCCTGTCGGCGACCTTCTCAACCGCCCTGATGTCAAAGTATTCGCCGTATTGGTTCTGGTTTTCCAGAATTTTGTCGGCATCCCGATCGCCAGCTATTTCTGCAAAAAAGAAGGGAATCGCGTCTGCAACGAATTCCGCGGCAACGCCGAAACCATCGTGGCCGGACCGACGGCTGCGGCAGAAAAGCCGAACCTCCTCAAGGGCTTTACGATTCCCGAAAAATTCAGCACGCCGAATATTATTCTTTGCAAACTGGCACTTCTTTCTTATATTTCCACCTTGTTAGGTCAGGCAACCGGTATCAGTTTTCTGATCTTCGGACTGTTTTTCGGCGTCATTCTTCGCGAACTCGGTTTGCTTGAAGAAAATTGTCTGACAAAAGCCAACGGACTCTCTTTTGTCATGGCCGGAGCGATTACGCTCATATTCCTGGGACTGACCGGCACCACGCCGGAAATGCTTCTTTCCATGATCCTGCCGCTGCTCATCGTCCTCGCCGTAGGTACTGTCAGCTGCGCCATCGTAGCGGTCATCTTCGGCAAAATCGTGCATTTCGACTGGAGATTGTCCATTGCCATGGCAGTCACGGCCTTTTTCGGATTCCCCGGCACCTACCTTATTTCGCTTGAAGTATCTCGCGCCTGCGGCAGCACGGAAGGCGAACAAAAAGCCGTCCTTGATCACATCATGCCGAAGCTCGTCATCGCAGGCATTGTTTCCGTTTCCGTCGTTTCGGGCATTTTAGCCGGAATTATGGTACACTGGGTATAAGCAAACTATTTCACCGGTGGAGGTACGACTATGCGCGCTCAGTTCTTTGACGGCTTTAATTTCGATACGTTTAAATACAGCATCGTAGCTGTTGAAAGGGTTCCTTCTTTTTTCAATATTAAGGATTTCGGCATTCACCCGTTCATGTTTGACGATTCCTGCCTGCGCGGTTACTCCTGTATTTTCGGTATTAACGATACGAAGCACCTTTGCCTTTTAAAGCTGTTTACCAATTCCGGATCCGGTACGGCGCCGGCTATCGACGGTATCGCACCGGTTTCTTTCCATTCTCCTGCCGGCGATCTGCGGTATGATTTGGCCCATGAAATGGATTATACCGGTTCGATCCTCATTGCCGACGGCTTTGTGCAAAAATACTTCATGCCATTCGGATTCCAACTCCCCCACGCCTTCCGTAAGGTGTTCGAGCTGACCTTTGAACAGGGCTTATTCATCCACGTTGAAAATAAATCGGAAGATGCCAGGCTGTTGCGGATTGAGTATGAGGAACCGCTGAATGCCGGCAAGAAGATGAAGATGAAAGTAGGGCAATGGCTGAACCGCAATGAAGAATACGGCTTTGATGATGACCTCATCGCCCAGTACATGGACCTCAGTTACGCTACCAAATATTTGTTTTGACAGCTCAGCAGGAGTCGCGATTCATGATCGGCACGTTGCGAACATATGCGGCCATAACGAAAACCCCTCGGGAAATTCCCGAGGGGTTTCGTGTTCACTGGACACATTTAAGGATGTATTATTTGGTGAGTTCCAATTCTTCTTTTACATCTAAAGACATGGATTTTTCCATCCGTACATAGCTTTCATACCGTTCTTTAGCATCTTCTTCCGTCTTCTGGAAGAGAGCTTCGGCGATTTCAGGGAATGTACGCTGTAAGGACGAGAAGCGTGTTTCGCCCATGAGGAATTCGCGGAAATTACCTTTTGGCGGTTTAGAATCGAGTATGAACGGATTCTTGCCTTCCTTCTTGAGGAGCGGATTATATCTCCAAAGGTGCCAGTACCCTGATTCAACGGCCAGTTTCTGTTCGAGCTGGCTTTGGCCCTGACCAAGCTTCAGACCGTGGTTAATGCAAGGCGCGTAACCGATGATGAGAGACGGTCCCGGATATGCTTCCGCTTCTTTAAGGGCTTTCATGAATTGATTCTTATCGGCGCCCATAGCAACCTGTGCGACATAAACATAGCCGTACGTAGCTTCCATCATGCCGAGGTCCTTCTTCTTCGTCCGTTTACCGGCTGCGGCAAACTGCGCGACAGCTGCCGTCGGCGTCGCTTTTGAAGACTGACCGCCAGTGTTGGAATATACTTCCGTATCGAATACGAGGACGTTTACATCTTCGTTCATAGCCAGGACATGATCCAAACCGCCGTATCCGATATCGTAAGCCCAGCCGTCGCCGCCGAAGATCCACTGACTGCGTTTTACGAGGAATCGACGCAAGCCGTAAACCTTTTCCAAGGCTTCTTTGCCGTCTTTTTCCGCTTCCAGAAGGGCTTGTACTTTATCGGCCCGTTCGCGAGTTCCTTCGCTGTCCATCATCTTATCAAGCCATTCTTTGAAAGCTGCCTGCAATTCCGGGCTGGCAACATCCATCGCGGCTTCAATATATTCTTTCAGGAGTTTGCGTTCCGTCTTTTCAGCCAAGAACATGCCGAAGCCATATTCGGCATTATCTTCAAAGAGCGACGTCGACCAAGCGGGACCATGACCTTGTTCATTTTTCGTATAGCCGCAGGTCGGTGCGCTGCCGCCCCAAACACTGGAACAGCCGTGAGCGTTTGCGACCATCATGCGATCGCCGTAGAGCTGTGTAACAACCTTGCAGTACGGTGTTTCCGCACAACCGGCACAAGCCCCGGTGAATTCGAGGAGCGGTTGTTCGAACTGGCTGCCGAGAACGGTCATCTTGTCCTTCGGATTCGGTTTCTGCGGCAAAGCGATGACATAATCCCAAAGAGCCGCTTTGTACTGTTCTTCGTCATACGGCTTCATTTCCAACGCCTTAGCCGGGCAGACGTGTGTACAGCTGGAACAGCCGAGGCAGTCCATAACGGAAACGACGATGTTGTATTTGTAGCCGGGGGCAGCCTTAATTTCCTTATCCTGGTAACCGGTAGGCGCCTTGGCGGCTTCTTCTTCCGTCAGCAGGAACGGACGGATAGCGGCGTGCGGGCAGACAAAGGAACACTGATTACAACCGATACACTTATTAGCATCCCAGCTCGGTACGAACATGGCAACGCCGCGTTTTTCTTCGGCGCATGTGCCGGTCGGCCATCTGCCGTCTTCACGGCCGGCATACGCACTGACCGGAAGATCATCGCCTTCAAGACGGTTGACGGGAATGGCGAAATCTTTAAAGAATTCCGTATGCTTCGACAGATCGGCAGGTTCGTCAACAGCGTCAGCCCAGGAAGCGGGAACGTTGATCTTGACGATGTTCGTCAATCCTTCGTCGATGGCTGCGTTATTCATATCGACAACTTTCTGACCTTTTTTGCCGTACGATTTAACAACGGATTCCTTCAATTTGCTGATCGCCAAATCCAGCGGAATGACTTCGGAAAGTTTGAAGAACGCCGATTGCATGATCATGTTGATACGGCCGCCCAACCCGATCTTCTGCGCAATGCCGACAGCATCAATAATATAGAATTCGACTTCATTCTTCGCAATGGCGCGTTTCAGGGATGCCGGTAATTTTTCATCCAATTCTTCCGGTTTCCAGACGGTATTCAAAAGGAAGGTGCCGCCTTTTTTCACGCCGCGAAGAAGATCGAAGGAGTGAACGTATGACTGCCGGTGGCAGGCAATAAAATCGGCGCTGTTAATGAGATACGGCATCAGGATCGGTTCATTACCGAAACGGAGATGCGATACGGTTACGCCGCCGGACTTCTTCGAGTCATAAGCAAAGTATGCCTGTGCATACATGTCCGTGTTATCGCCGATAATCTTGATAGCAGACTTGTTGGCGCCGACTGTACCGTCAGAACCGAAGCCCCAGAATTTGCAAGCTTTGACGTCTTTACCGCCAAGATCAAGACTGCACGTGCGCGGCAGGGATTTATGTGTAACGTCGTCGTTAATGCTGAGCGTAAAGTCATGTTTCGGGTTAAAGGATTTCAGGTTATCGAAAGCCGCTACGACATCAGCCGGCAGGAATTCCTTCGAAGCGATCCCGTAACGACCGCCGTAAACGCGCGGCGCATTATCCATACGGGCAAAGCAGGCGGCAACACTCTGGTACAAGGGTTCACCGTTGGCGCCGGTTTCTTTCGTGCGATCCAGAACGGCAATCCGCTTAACCGTATCCGGAATGGCGGCGAGGAAGTGCTTTTCCGACCAGGGGCGGAACATGTGTACGTTGATGCAACCTACTTTTTCACCTTGCGCTACGAGATGACGAACCGTTTCTTCGACGGTCTGCGCCCCGGAAGCCATGATAACGATGACATATTCCGCATCGGGAGCACCTGTATAATTGAAGAGATGATATTCACGACCGGTAATGTCGCCGATCATCTTCATGTAGTGTTCGGCCACGTCGGGAACACGGTCATAGAATTTGTTCAGCGATTCACGATGCTGCATATACACTTCCGCCGATTCACAGAACGAAACAGCTTCCGGTTTATCCGGATTCATGCCGCGGTCACGGAATGCCTGGACAGCTTCTTTATCGAGCATCGGTTCCAATTCTTCATA